>JAWVFZ010000437.1:0-8525 GCA_033855555.1 Solirubrobacteraceae bacterium | reverse complement strand
CGTGCGGCCGTGTCGGCTGCCATCCCGGTCGACGCCGGGGTCGCGGCGACGCGCGAAGAGAGCGTCGGTGCGGGAGTGGGGCCGCCACCCGACTCCCCGCCGAGTGCCGGCATCCCGGAGCCGCCGGCCCCGCCGCCCCCGCGCGGCGTCGCGGGCGCGCCGGCGGCCGGGCGCCGCGAGCCGCCACCGCCGGGTCGCCGGCCCGAACGCGGAGGCGCCGGCGGAGGCGGATGGTTCGCCCGCCATCGTGTCCCGGTCGTCGGCGCGCTCGTCCTGGTGGTCATCGCCGCCGCGGCCGTCGCCCTCCTCGGCGGCTCCAACGACAAGACGTCCACCAAGGCGGCGGCGCCCGGCCAGCGGATCAACGGCACGCTCGGCCCCGTACCGACCAACCGGGTCAAGGGCGACGGCACCGGGACCATGCGTCTTAACAGGCGGTCGCTGACGGTGTCGATCGACACCAAGGGCCTGCTCAACGGCGCGCCCCACGCGTTGCACATCCACGCCGGCGGCAAAGGCGTGTGCCCGTCGGCGTCGGCCGCGGCGCTCCACAACGGCCATCGCTCGATCGCCACGCACGCGGGCGTGCCGTTCTACGGCGGCGCCGTCGCGGCTCTGACGACCCGCGGCGACACCAGCGTCCCCAGGAGCATCGTCGCCTTCAACCGCTACCCCACCAACAGCGACGTGAACTACCGGCGCACGATCAAGATCACCCCGATCGTCGCCTCGTACATCAAGAAGAACAACGCCGTCCTGGTGGTCCACGGCATCGACTACAACCACAACGGCGTCTACGACGGGGTGCTCGAGCGCAGCGACCTCGACCGCAGCCTCACCGGCGAGTCCACCGCGCCCGCGCTGTGCGGCCGCCTGGTTGCCGCGAAGAAGGCCAAGGCCGCGACGTCGAAGACCAAGGCCGCACAGCTGAGGCCGCGCTCGGGATCGACCGTCTACCGGGTCGCGCTCGCTGCTCCGGCCTCGCGGCCGCCCGCCCTGTTCTGCCCCCTCGGGACGCCAGGCCACGCCGAGTTTCGCCCAGTGTGATCGGCCCGCCTCGAGCCACGCTGTCCAACCCGCGGCTCGCGGTGCCGCTCGCGATCGGCGTGGTGGTGGCCGGTTTCGTGGTGCTGTGGGTGGTGGGGCGCTCGTCGCCGGCCAATGACAACCGGGCCGCCTCCGGGGCTGCTCCCACGGTCGAGGTCCGCCGGACGAAGCTCGGTCGCGTGCTCGTCGACGCCCACGGCCGCAGCCTCTATCTGTTCCTGGAGGACTCGCGAAGCCGGAGCTCCTGCTACGGCGGCTGCGCACGCGTCTGGCCGCCGCTGCTGGTGTCCCGCAAGCCGCGGGCCGGCCCCGGCGTGAACGCCGCCAAGCTGACCGCTCATCGCCGGCGCCACTCCCGGCTGCGCCAGGTCGCCTACAACGGCCACCTCCTCTACACCACGGTCGCCGACGAGCGCCCGGGGGAGACCGAGGGCCAGGGCTTCTTCGGCACGTGGTTCGTGGTGTCCCCGAAGGGCCGGCAGATCGGCAAGCCCGGCAAGAACGCCGGGGGGTACTGACACATGACGAGGAGGCAGTCATGACGAGTGGGATATCGCGGACCGGCTTGGCGATCGTGCTGGGCCTCACATGCCTCGTCGGCGCGGCGGTCGCCTCGGCGGACCCCGCCGAGTTCTCCTCCGGCGTGGCGATCGGCGATGTCTCGTCGACCTCGGCGATCGTCTGGACACGCGCCCAGGGCCCGGGCACGGTCAGGCTCAGGATGTCGCCGGCCTCGCGCCTGGCAACCTGCTCGCCGGCCGCCGCCCGCCGGCCCCGCACCAAGGGCGCCGGCGTCCTGCGCAGGACGCTCATAGCCAGGGCCGGGGCCGACTTCACCCTGCGCACGACGATGCGCGACCTGCGCCCGGGCACGCGCTACTTCTACCGCTTCTGCAAGGGCGCCGGCCGCAGCCGGCTCGGGGTGTTCAAGACCGCTCCGCGGACGACGGCGAACCGCAGCGTGCGCTTCGCGGTCTCCGGTGACGCCGATGGCACGATCGACCCCGCCACCGGCGCTCCGGCCTACAACCGCTTCGAGGTCTACCGGCGCATGGTGGCCGAGCACAACGACTTCAACGTCAATCTCGGCGACGTCATGTACTCCGACAGCGCCGTCGCAGGTGTGCCGCCCGCGCTTTCGCTGACCGACAAATGGAACAAGTACCGGCTGAATCTCAGCTATGCCAACCTGCGCCGGCTCCGCTCCAGCGCGACGCTGTACAGCCACTGGGACGATCACGAGTGGATCGACAACTTCTCCCGGCCCGTCTTCGGCGATGGGTTCTTCCAAGTCGGCGCCAAGGCGTTCCTCGACTACAACCCCGTGAGCTACCAGCCGGCCACGGGCCTCTACCGTCGCTTCCGCTGGGGCCGGAATGTCGAGCTGTTCTTCCTCGACGAGCGCGCGTTTCGCAGCGCGCCCGCCTCGGCCAGCCCTGTCTGCAACAACGCGGCGACGGCGCAGCCCGACCCGCTCCCGCAGCTGCCCCAGCGCCTGCGTGACAGCCTGGCCGCCCAGATCGGGCTGCCGCCCGCGGCGGCCGCCGCAATCAACCCGGCGTGCACCGCGCTGATCAACGATCCCAGCCGGACGATGCTCGGCAGCGCGCAGCTGAGCGCATTCGAGAATGCCGTGAGCCAGTCCAAGGCCACGTTCAAGATCATCATGAACGAGGTGCCGATCCAGGCGCTGTACTGGGATCCGTACGACCGCTGGGAGGGCTACGCCGCGGAGCGCCGCTCGCTACTGACCTTCCTCCAGGCACACGTCCGCAACCTCGTGTTCCTGACCACGGACTTCCACGCCAACATGGTCAACAACGTGCGGCTGGGGTCGTTGCCCGAGGAGGGCCCGTCGATCGACACAGGGTTCGTCGACGTCGTCACCGGACCGGTGGCGCTCAAGACGTTCGCGGTCGACACCGACCTCAAGACCGGCAGGCCGGGCGCGTCCCAGTTCATCCGGGCGTTCCTCAAGGCCCCGCGGCCCCTCGGCCTCGGAATGAGCTGCGCGGCGCTCGACGTCTACAGCTACGCGCAGGTCAAGGCGACGTCGCAGGCCCTGACGATCGCGCTCAGGGACGCCCGAGGGCAGCCCATCCAGGAGACCCCCACGGGACCTCCTTGTCTCCCGTTCACGATCCCGCGCCGATGACCGATCACGCCCCCCCACCAGCGGCCGAGCCGCACGCGCCCCGGGACGCCGCACACGCCACCGTCCTGCACCAGGGCCGGCGGATCGCGGTGAGCGCCGCCGACCTGACGATCGGCAGGCTGGCCGACAACGACATCGCGATCCCGAGCAGCTCCGTCTCGCGCCACCACGCCCGGATCTCAGCGGTCCCCGGGGGCCATTGGGTCGCCGACCTCGGGTCGCGCAACGGGACGCAGCTCAACGGCGAGCGCTTCCGCGGCGAGTCTCGCTGGCTTGCCAACGGCGACACGATCGTGATCGGGGGCGAGGCGCTGCGCTTCGTCACGGGCGAGGAGACGCGGTTCGAGGCCGCCCGTCCGTCGTTCGTCACCACGCATCTCATCGAGTTCGCCGGCGACCGGCTGACGCTCGGGCGCGACGAGTCCAACGACGTGGTGCTCGGCGACCCCAACGTGTCCCGGTTCCATGCCGAGGTCGTGCGCGCCGCCGACGGCAGCGTCGAGATGCGCGACCTCGCCTCGCGCAACGGCACGCGCGTCAACGGCGAGCTGACGCGCCGGGCCAGGCTCGACACGGGCTCGGACATCGGAGTCGGCCCCTACCGCCTGCTGTTCGACGGCACCGGCTTCGTCGCGCGCGAGGAGCATGGGGCGCTGCGCCTCGACGTCGAGGGCCTCGCCGTCCGGGTCAAGGAGAAGCAGATCCTGCAGCCCACGGCGCTGAACATCGCGCCGGGCGAGCTGGTGGCGATCATCGGCGAGAGCGGCTCGGGCAAGTCGACGCTCATGAAGGCGCTGGCCGGCGTGAACCCGCCGTCGGAGGGCACGATCACCGTCAACGGCGAGCCGCTGGCCAGCCGGCTGACAGACATCGGCTACCTGCCGCAGGACGAGATCGTCCACGGGCGCCTGACCGTCTACGAGGCGCTCGACTACGCGGCGCGTCTGCGGCTGCCGCACGACACGAGCGACGAGGAGTTCGCGGCCACCGTCGACCGCGTCGTCGACGAGCTCGAGCTGGTCGAGCACGGCAACACGCGCATCGACTCGCTCTCCGGCGGCCAGCGCAAGCGCGTCGGCCTCGCGGCCGAGCTGCTCAGCCGTCCGAGCCTGCTCTTCCTCGACGAGCCCACGACCGGCCTGGACCCGGGCCTGGAGTCGCGGATGATGGGCCTGCTGCGCGAGCTGGCCGACGCCTCGCGCGCGATCGTCGTCGTGACGCACGCGACCAAGAGCCTCGGAAAGTGCGCGCGAATCCTGGTCATGGGGCGCGGCGGCCGGCTCTGCTTCGACGGGTCGCCCGACGAGGCCTTGGCGTTCTTCGACGCCGACACCTACGACGACATCTACACCCAGCTCGACCGTCGCGCGCCCGAGGAGTGGCAGCGCAAGCTGGCGCAGACCGGTCCCCAGCCCGTCATCCCCGAGGAGGCACGGGCGCCGGCCGAGCAGACCCCGGCCGCACGGCAGGGCGGACGCTTCTGGCGGCAGACCTCGGTCCTGGTCCAGCGCTACGTGAAGCTGTTCACGCGCGACCGGCGCAACCTGCTGATCCTGTTGCTGCAGGTGCCACTGCTGGCGCTGGCGATCGTCGGCCTGTTCAAGGTCGACGTCTTCAAGGCGAGGACCGATGCCGGCGAGGCGGTGAAGCTGCTCTTCCTGATGGTGACGACGGTGATCTGGTTCGGGTCGATCGACGGGGCCCGGGAGATCATCAAGGAGAAGTCGGTGTTCGTCCGTGAGCACGCCGTCGGGGTGCGCACCGGGGCCTACCTGACCTCCAAGGCGGTCGTGCTGTTCACGCTGGCGGCGCTTCAGACGCTGCTGCTGGCCGCGATCGTCTTCGCCTTCCAGCCGCTGCACGAGTCGCCGTCGACCTACGCGACGGTGCTCACGCTGCTCGTGGTCACCGGCTTCGCCGCCGTGGGGATGGGCCTGCTGATGTCCGCCGCAGTCCGCACGCAGGACCAGGCGACGAGCTTCATCCCGCTCGTGCTCGTGCCGCAGCTGTTCTTCGGCGGCTCGATCGTCCCTGTCGCCACGATGAGCGCGCCGCTGGCGGCGCTGTCCAAGGCGGTCGTGGCCCAGTGGTCCTATGCGGGCTTCGGCTCTGCGATCGACCTCACCGGCCGCATCGGGCACAGCCCGGCCTACGCGAAGGTCAGCCGCTTCGGCGACGACTACTTCTCCATCGCGACCGGGCGGGTGTATCTGGCGCTGGGGATCTTCCTCGTCGTCGAGTTCATCGGCATGTTCCTGCTGCTGCGCCGCCACCAGGGCTGACCGTCACCGCAGGTGGCCGCGCGCGGTCACCGTGAACCCGTCCGCTGTGGGGCGCGCGTCGATCGTGTCCACGGCAACGCGATCGTCGGCGAACAGCGGGACCGTCACGAGCGACGCCAGCGGGAAGCCCTCCGGCTTGAGCACGATGCGGCCACGGGAGTCCACGCGGATGCGCGCCTTCGCCGCCAGCCGGCGGCCGAAGGCGTTCGTCACACCCGCGACCGAGATCTCGTGCCCGCCCGCGGCGCGCGGATCGTGGGCAGCGACATGGAGCCGCGGCGGGAGCGCCGCGTTGATATCGCCGCGCCGCAGGCGAACCGCCGCCACGAGTACGTGCCCGTCCTTGCGCAGGCGGATGTCGTGCATGCGCAGCAGGCGATCGGCGAGCACCCGTACGCGGACGTCGAGCTTGGCGGTGTCCCTGGTCGCGGCCAGCCGGTCGGCCAGCGAGGAGCCCGACCGCGGCGGCCCCGGCCGGTAGTCGCCGACGTCGACCGTCACGCGGTCGGCCTTGTGCCAGAGGAGCTTGATCGCCGGGAACGCGGCGACCTCGACGTGGACGTCGCCGCCGCGTCGCTCGAGGTCCGACGTCAGCTTGCGCTCCGCCATCCCGGGCAGGAGCAGCTGGGCGACCACGAGGAGCGCCACGAATACGCCTGCCGCGAGCACCGCGCGACGCATGCCACGACGCTACGCGACGGGCGTGGCGGCAGGGCAAATCTTTTAGGGCATCGGCGCACGAAATCTCGTAAATAGGCGCCTCCGCGTTCTGGCTTAACGCTAGCCTTTTTCCGGTGCGACTTGGGATGCAGGGCCGACACGGGCGGGTCGGGGCGCTGGTCGCCACGCTCGCATGCCTCACCGCTCCGGCGATCGCGGACGCCGAGGATCCGGTGCTTGCCGCCGCCGGTGACATCGCGTGCGCGCCGGGCGTCCCCGCGACCGCGACCACGTGCCAGTACGGGGCCACCGCGTCGCTGATCGCCGCCGCGAACCCGGCGGTCGTCGCTGCGCTCGGCGACACCCAGTACGAAAACGCCACGCCGGCGGACTACGCCGGGGCGTTCGATCCGACGTGGGGCGCCTTCAAGGGCCGCATCCGGCCCGCAGTGGGCAACCACGAGTACCAGACACCGGACGCCGCGGGCTACTTCTCCTACTTCGGGCCCATCGCCGGAGATCCGGCGACCGGCGCCTACTCCTACGACGTCGGGGCCTGGCACGCCATCGTCCTGAACTCGAACTGCTCGATCGTCTCCTGCGCGGATGGATCGGCCCAGGCGACATGGCTCGCACAGGACCTGGCCGCGCACAGGAGCAGCCCGTGCACGCTGGCCTACTGGCATCACCCGCGGTTCAGCTCGCAGACGGTCTTCCTCGGTGACGACCCGTCGACGGCGCCGCTGTTCAAGGCGCTCCACGACGCGGGCGTGGACATCGTGCTTTCCGGCCACGCGCACGACTACGAGCGCTTCGCGCAGCTGACGCCAGAGGGCGTGCCGTCGAGGGATCGCGCCCACGGGGTGCGCGAGTTCGTGGTGGGCACCGGCGGCGACGAGCACTACTCGTTCGCCGGGCCGACCCGCCGCATCGGCAGCCAGGCCAGCGACGACACGACGTTCGGCGCGCTGTTTCTCACGCTGCACCCCTCGAGCTACGAATGGCGCTTCGATCACGTGCTGAGCGGCGACGCCAGCGGGTCGTTCACCGACGCGTCCAGCGCGGCGGTCCCGTGCCACAACGCGCCGCGCAAGGTCCGGGTGCGGAGCTCCGTCCTGCGGGTCGTCGGTGGACGCCTGCCGATCAAGGTGGCCAGCGATCCGCTCGCCGCCCGCCGCTCCACGGGAACGCTGGTCGTCACCACGAGCCGACCGGTGCGCCGCGGTGGTCACAAGCGCATCCTGCGCATCGCGCAGGGCAGCTTCTCGGTCGAACCAGGCGCGACGGCGACCGCGCGCCCGCTACTGACGGCCGCGGCCCGCTCGGTTCTGGCGAGTCTCCGCGGCGTCCGGCTGAAGATCACCGCCATCGTTCGTCACCCGTTCGGCCACACGGCTGTTTCGAGGCGGACGCTGCCCTTACTCGTCGGCCGTCGCTGAGGGAGAAGTTGCCCCGCGGTCCTGCCCGGACCGTCACTCGGGACAGGGCGTCAGGGGTCTCGCCGGAGGAACCATGAGAGAAGAAATGGCCGCCGGCAGGTCCCCATGGGTATGGCCGCCGATCGCGGTTGTTCCTGCCGGGCACCCGTATCAGTCAAGGAGTTAGTGATGATTATCGGGCGCAAGCTGGTAGTCGAATTCATCGGGACGTTCTTTCTGGTGCTGACGGTCGGCATGGCGGTTGCGACCGCCGGCAACCTCGCGCCGCTGGCGATCGGATCGGTGTTGATGGTCATGGTCTTCGCCGGCGGCCATGTGTCGGGCGCGCACTACAACCCCGCCGTCAGCACCGCCGTGTTCCTGCGCGGCAAGCTGGCGTCGAACGAATGGGGTGCCTACGTCGTCATCCAGGTGCTGGCGGCGCTGGTCGCCGCCGCGGTGGTGAGCATTCTGGGCTACACCCCGAAGTCGGCGGCGCCGGTCGCCGGCGTGGGCAAGATGCTGATCGTCGAGTTCCTGTTCACGTTCGCGCTGGCGTACGTCGTCTTGAACGTCGCGACCGCGACGGACACCGACGGAAACTCGTTCTACGGTCTGGCGATCGGCTTCACGCTGGCTGCGGGCATCCTGGCCGTCGGCTCGATCTCCGGTGGTGCCTTCAACCCCGCGGTCGCGATCGGCGCGACGGTCATGGGGCTGTTCTCCTGGGGCCACATCTGGATCTACCTCCTGGCCAACTTCGCCGGGGGGGCCGCGGCGGCGTACGCGTTCCGCGTGATCCAGCCAGGCGATGTGCCGGCTCGCGAGCGTCGCACGGCGGAGTCGCGCGACGTCGTGCTCGGCCAGCAGCAGCAGGACCCGTCCTTCAACCTTCCGGCGACGCCATAGGAGGGGCCGCCAGACCGGCTTGGGGCACGATCATCGGCTTCTGCTCCGGCGGGC
>JAWVFZ010000436.1:0-6297 GCA_033855555.1 Solirubrobacteraceae bacterium | reverse complement strand
CGCTGGAGGGGATGCAGATGATGGGCGGCTACGGCTACGCCTCCGAGTACGACATGGAGGGCTTCGTGCGCACCGCGCTGGTCTCCTCGATCTACGGCGGGACCAACGAGATCCAGCGCGACATCATTGCCAAGACCTACGGGCTGTAGCGGCGGACCGGCCGGCTACGGAAGGAGCTTCAGCTGTGCCGAGGGGCGCAGCTGCTCGGTGCCCGGGGCGGCGGCCGGCCGGCCGGCCGACTTGAAGATCTCGACGATGTCGCGCAGCAGCACCGGTCCCTGGGGCTTGCCGTCACAGCGATCGACGACCAGGCGCCCGAGGCGGGCCCCGCGCACCACGGCGAAGGCGCTGCCGGACGCGGTTCGCAGCCGGACGATGTCGCCCGTGTGGATGTCGGCGTCGGGTTGGGCGGCCATCGAGCCAGCAACCGTACATCGGTCATCTGTCCGACCCGGGTTTCACGATCCTGATTCAGGTAAACGGGAGGGGTAATGACCAAGCAGAGCATCGAGGAGGCGCGCGCGGTGATCACCGTGGAGACGCCTGAATGGCCCGGCGCGCTCGTAATTGCCAGCGGCGAGCTGGACGTCAACGTGGTGCCAGAGCTGCGCGCGCGGCTCGCTGAAGCACTTGAAACCGGTGGGGGCCGCGTCGTCGTGGATCTGTCGGAGGTGACGTTCATCGACTCGCTGTCGCTGTCGGCCATCATCGGCGCACGGCGCAAGCTCGAGCCGCCCGGCCGCCTCGCTGTCGTCGCGATCCACGACTACATCCGGCTGATCCTCGAGGCGACGGGGCTCGAGCAGGTCCTCGACGTCTTCGATACGCGCGAGGCCGCTGAGGAGTTCGTCGTCGCGGCCTAGCCTGAGGGTGGCGCGTGCCGGCGGGCCAGCGGCCGGATCACCTGGCAGAGGTGGCCGGGCGGCTTGCCGGCCGCTCGCCGGGCGGCGCGCCGCCGCAGGCAGAGCTCCCGGCGCCTGATCTCGTAGCGGCGGATCGCCGCGGCCGAGCCGGCGTGGCCGACGCCGCTGAAGCCCGGCGTCCCGCTGCGCGGCGACCGCGCGAACCAGGCCGATGCCGCGGTGAGCATCCGTGGCAGCTGCGCGCGCCACAGTCCCCAGTCGTGCCCGCCTGGGAAGAACCCGTAGTGCACCTCGGCGCCCGCGGCATGCAGCGCCGCGCTGAAGTTGCGAATGTGGCTCTCGGGCCGGCTGTCGAGCTGGCCTTGGTAGATCCAGGCGCGATAGCCGAGGCGGTGGATCTCGGGCGAAAGCGTGGCGACGTACTGCGCCGGGCTGTTGGCGCGGATCTGCGCTGTCGTCGCATGGCTGAACGCGCCGGTGCGGGTCTCGTTGAAGTAGCCCGACCAGCTCTCGGCGACGCTGAAATCGTTGAGGTGGTGCAGCGAGATGTTGAGCGCCCCGAAGCCGCCTTCGGACAGGCCGCCGATGCCGCGGCCCTGGCGCCCGGGCACGGTCGCGAAACGGCGGTCGACGTCGTGGACGACGTCGAGCACGTAGCTCTCGTACGGCCCGCTCTGGGCGTTGGCCCATTCGGTTCCGGCCTGCAATAAGCCGCCCTTGCCCGACGGCATCACGAAGATCATCGGCTTGATCCGATGCTCGGACAGCAGGACGTCGGCCTGCACGGCCAGGGCGCCCGCCCGTGTGAAGACCTCCGGGCTGCCCGGGTCGCCGTGCAGCAGGTAGAGAACCGGGAAGCGGGCGCCGCGCGCGGCCTGGGCCGCGTAGTGGGGCGGGAGGTAGACGAGGTAGCGGTGGCGCCCGCCGAGCGCCGCGGAATCGAAATACTCGTTGCGGACGCTGCCGCGCGCCACGCCGGCGGGAGTGACGGGCGCGGGGAAGCCGCGATAGAGCTGGTAGCGGTGCGTGTACAGATAGGCGCCGAACAGCCCGATTGCCAGCCATGCGAGGGCCAGGAGGAGGGCGACGTGGCGCCAGCTGCTGCGAGCCTGTGGGACGGGCACCGTCAGGCGAGGCTAGCTACCCTCGGTGGACCGCCCCGCCGGTCCCCCCGCATGCCGTCCCACCGTCTCTTCGTCTTCTGCCTGTCTCTCGCCGCCTGCATGATCGTGCTTGCCGGCGACGCCCTGGCGCCCGCCGCGCCGGTGCTGCGCACGGCTGCGAAGAGCGCGTCGCCGCCGCGCTATCTCGCCCTCGGCGACTCGCTCGCGGCCGGCATGCAACCTGACTCCCGCGGCCGCGACCGGCCGACGAGCGAGGGCTACGTCAACGTGCTGGGCAGCGCGCTGGCGCGCGACGAGCCGGGGCTGCGAACGCTCACTCTGAGCTGTGGTGGCGCCACGACGACCACGCTGCTCCAGGGCGGCGCGTCGTGCCAGCCGCGCGGCCAGGCCGGCCAGGTCCAGCGCGCCGAGCGCTACCTCGCGGCCCACCCCGAGGTGACGCTCGTGACGGTCGACATCGGCGACAACGACGTCGAGCCCTGCGTCAACATCGGCAACGGCGACATCGATCGCGCGTGCGTCCAGCGCGGCCTCGCGCGGGTGCGTCGCAACCTCCCGGTCATCGCCCGCCGGCTGCGTGCGGCGGCCGGCCCGTCAACCCATGTGGTCGGGTTGGTCGACTACGACCAGTTCCTGTCGCTGTGGCTGAAGGGCTCGGCGGGGCAGGCAGCCGCACGGCGCTCCGTGTCGGTGATTCGGTCGCTGAATTCGCTCGCCACGAGCATCTACCGCACCGCAGGGCTGACCGTCGCCGACGCCGGCGCGCGCTTCGCCACGGAGGACTTCACGCACCAGCGGCTACTGCCGGGAGTGGGGCAGGTGCCGCTGGCGGTCTATCGCATCTGCACGCTGACGTGGGCGTGCGGGGGACGGGACCCGATCGGCTGGGACGACCATGCCACGGCGGCCGGGTATCGCGAGCTCGCCGCGGCGATCCTCGATGCGCTCGGGCGCTGACCCCGGGGTGGTGTCTTAACGCCGCCCAACCGAGTGTTCATGCGGAGTTCATGTGCCGCGAGGTACACCATGCGGGATGACCGGGTCATGGTCCGTGGCCGAGTCGGGGCCAGCGCCCCCGAGGCGCCGCCGGCACGCCTCGCGCCGCCTCGCCGCACTCGCCACCGCGCTCGCCGGCGTGGTCACGCTCATCTCGTCGCTGTCGCCCAACGCGCCCTCCCGGCAGCGACTGCTCGAGGCGCTCGAGCCGGGCGTCACGCAGGCCGGCGCACATGTGGTGGGGGCGCTGGGCGGGCTCGTGACCTTGTGGCTCGCGATCGGCGTCCTGCGCGGCCGGCGCTCGGCATCGCGCGCGGCGGTGGCCGTGCTCTCCCTGCTGGCGGTCGTCCACGTCGCCAAGGGGCTCGACTACGAGGAGGCCCTGATTGCACTGGGGCTCGCGCTGCTCCTGCACCGCGGAGCCGGCCAGGCACGTCTCGGGCGCGAGCCGTCGCGCACCATGGTGGCCGCGCTCATCCTGGTGGTCGGGCTCGCGTGCGCCTACGCGACGATCCTGGCGATCCTGCTCGGGTCCGCCCACCCGACGGCTCTCGACGACACGCTGTGGACGGCGGCCCGCGCGCTCGGGAACGGGGGCTCGGCGGCCGTCTCGGGGGCGGGGCGCACCGGCCTGCACGTCGCAGTCGCGGTGCTCCTCGCGGCGCTGGTCGCGTTCGTGCGCGGGCTTTTCGCACCGGCGCACGCACGCGACGGTCACGGCGAGGGCGACCACGCGCGCGCCGCAGCCGTCGTCGCCGCTCATGGCCATGACTCGATCGCCCCGTTTGCGCTGCGCGCCGACAAGTCGTTCTTCTTCGCCCACGAAGGGTTCGTCGCCTACCGGACGCTGCGCGAGACTGCAGTCGTCGCCGGAGACCCGATCGGCCCGCCGGGCAGCGCCCCGGCGATCATGGCCGCCTTCGACGCCTTCGCACGCCACTGCGGCTGGGACGTCGTCCTGCTCGGAGCGCGCGAGGACGGGCTGGACGCCTACGCGGCGCTGGGGCTGCGCACGATGCAGGTCGGGCTCGAGGCGGTCGTCGACCCGCGCACGTTCTCACTCGACGCCCCCGCTACGAAGACCGTCCGCAAGGCCGTGCGCCGCGTGGAGCGCCGGGGGTGGACGGTCGAGCTGCTGACGGCCGACCGGATGCCCGCAGCGGTCATCGAGGACCTCGAAGGCGTCGAGGCGGCGTGGCGGCGCGGCCGACGCCGGCTGCAGGGGTTCGCGATGGCCGGCGACCGTCTCTGGGGCGCGCCCGAGGACGCCCACGACGTGTACGCGATCGCCCGCAACCCCGAAGGCGAGGCGCGCGCGTTCCAGCGCTACGTGCCCTACCGCGGCGGCCTGTCGCTGGACGCGATGCGCCGGCTCGACGACGAGCCCAACGGGATCAGCGACGCGCTCGTCGCAGCGACGCTCGGCTATGCCGCCAAGCGCGCCCTGCAGGAGGTCTCGCTGAACTTCGCCGGCTTCGGCCATCTGATGGCCGCCGACATGCTCGAGCGCCGCAGCCATCGCCTCGCCCGCTGGACCCTGCGCCGGCTGCACCGCCGCTTCCAGCTCGAGCGCCTGGCGCGCTTCGCACAGAAGTTCGGGCCGCAGTGGCGCCCGCGGTACCTGGTCTACACGGCCCGTACGCGGCTTCCGCTCGCGGCACTGCGCGTGATGCAGGCGGAGGCCTACGTCAAGCCGCCCTCTCAGCGGCGCGCCCATGACGCGTGGCTGCCGGCCCCGCGCCCGATTGCGGGCGCCAGCGCGGCGCCGGCCGCCATCAGCCCGGCCGCGACCCAGATCGCGACGCGATGAGGCTGGCTGCGGAGATGGTCGCCGATCGGCTCGGAGGCAGTGACCGCGTCGGCGAGCGCACCGAGCGCGAGCAGCACCACGAGCCCGACGAGCGCCGTGGCCGCTGCGCGGCCCGGGCGGCCCAGCTGCGACACGGCGCCGGCGCCGATGCCGGCCGCGAGGCCGGCGGGCAGCCAGGCTACGACGAGCCGTCCGAGCGGCTGAGCCGAGCCGCCGGCGAGACGCTGCAGCGGCAGCGCGGCCTTGATCCGGGGGCCTGCATTCAGCCCGCCGACGTCGCGCAGCAGGTACAGCCAGCCGATACCGGCAGCCACCGCGGCGGACGCCACAAGGACGACGGCCAGCGCGCGGCCGGTCGCGCGGAGCAGGGGATGCGGGCGGGCGGCGGGCACGGCCTGGAGGGTAGGGCGGCGTGAACTCCACCACGCTGGGCATCGCGCTTGCGATCGCGGCGGCGGTGGCGCTCAACGCGTCCTACCTCCTGCAGCACGCCGGCTCCAGCGGCGGGGTCGCGGTCGACGCGAGGCGGCCGCTCGCCACGCTTGCCGGGCTGTTGCGCTCGCCCGCCTGGGCGGCCGGCGCCGTCGTCGGCATCACCGGCTGGGGGCTGCACATCGGCGCGATGCGCCAGGCGCCGCTGTCGCTCGTGCAGGCCTTCCTGGCGGGCGGCCTCGCGCTGGCGGCGCCGATGGCGGCGATCGGGTTGCGCCGCCGCCCGGCGCCAGGCGAACTGCACGCCATCGGGCTGATGGTGCTCGCACTTGTCCTGCTCTCGCTGGGGCTGCACGCCGGCGCACGTCACGCCGGGTTCTCCGCGGCCGCGCTGGGCGCCGCCCTCGCTGGGCTCGGGCTCGCCGCAGCCCTGCTGAGCCTGCTGCGATCCGGCGAGCGGCGCCCGCTCGCCCTCGGCCTCGCCGGGGGCCTCCTCTATGGCGCGGCTGACCTCGCGCTCAAGGCGGTCACCGGCCTCCACGGCGCCGGCGCCGTCTTCGGGTCGCCATGGCTGCTGGCCGCGCTGCTGTGCACGGTCGGCGCCTTCTTCGCCTTCCAGCGCGCCCTCCAGTCCGACCGCCCGGTCGCCGTCATCGCCCTGATGACCGCAGGAACCAATGTCAGCTCGATCGCGGGCGCGTTCCTCGTCTTCGGCGACCGCCTCGGCACCACCCCGCTCCTGGTGGCGATCCATGCGCTCGCCTTCGTGCTCGTGATCGTTGCCGCCTGGCGCCTGGCGCCCGCCCAGGCACAGCTCAGCGTGCCGGTCGGCTCCTGATCGGGGGAAGCGGACGACGGGGGTCGAACCCGCGACCTCAAGCTTGGGAAGCTTGCGCTCTACCAACTGAGCTACGTCCGCGCGCTTGGCGAAAGCCTACCGTTCGCTCAGGCCTCAGCGGCCCGCGATCCGGTCGGCAAGTGCCGCGACGCGCGCCGGCCTGCCGGTGCGCGCCTCAGAGCGATCTGCCGCGCGGTAGAGCCCATAGACCATCCTGATTCCCAGCCAGCGCAG
>JAWVFZ010000435.1:0-10588 GCA_033855555.1 Solirubrobacteraceae bacterium | reverse complement strand
TCTGGGTGGCGTCTTCGCCTACGACACCGCGGCACCGGCGTGCTCGCCCTCGTCGTCGCCGCGCTTCCACCACGACGCCGCGAACTCGGGCGACTACGGGCGCGACGCGGTCGCGCCGGGGCGGCCGTCGGACGCCGCGCTCACGGGCGCCGTCCTGCGGTTCAAGGCGCCCGGAGACGATCTGCTGTGCGGGACCGCCGACCACTACGAGACGCGCGTCGCGGCCAAGCCGATCAGCGGCCGCGAACCGGGCTGGAGCACGGTGGCCGTCAAGCCTGCCGCGGCGGGGAGCACACAGGCCGTGGCGGTCGCCGCGAGCGGGCGCTATGTCGCGATCCGCGCCGTCGACGAGCAGGGCAACACCGGACGCCCGGCGGTCGTCAGCCGCTGAGCAGGAACTCGAGCAGGGCCTTCTGTGCGTGGCGGCGGTTCTCCGCCTGGTCCCAGATGGCCTGGCGGGCGCCGTAGAGCACCGAGTCGGTGATCTCCTCGCCCGGGTGCGCCGGGAGGCAATGCAGGGCGATCGCGCCGTCGGCGGCGCGATCGAGGAGGGCGTCGTCGATCCGGTAGGGCTCCAGCGCGGCCCGGCGTGCGTCAGCGGTCTCCTCGTCGCCCATCGAGACCCAGACATCGGCGTAGACCGCGTTCGCCCCGGCCACGGCCTCGAGCGGGTCGTTCGTCAGCGCGGCGTCGGCGACCGCGGACCCCCCGCCTTCGGCGGCGTGTGCCCCGAGCTCGTACCCCGGCGGCGACGCGACGCTCACCTGCACCCCGGCCTTCGCGCCGAGGATCGCCAGCGACCGCGCGACGTTGTTGCCGTCGCCGACGTAGGCGAGCTTCAGCCCCTCGAGCCGTCCGAAGCGCTCCTGCAGCGTGAGCAGATCCGCCAGCGCCTGGCAGGGATGGTGGCCGGCGGTGAGCATGTTCACCACCGGGACGCTCGCGTGCGCGGCCAGCTCCTCGACGTCTGCATCGGGACCGGTGCGGATGCCGATCGCGGCGACGTGGCGGCTGAGCACGAGCGCTGTGTCGCGGATCGACTCGCCGCGGCTGAGCTGCAACTCGCCCGAGCGCAGCACCAGCGGATGGCCGCCGAGCTCTGCGACGCCGGCCTCGAACGACACGCGCGTGCGCGTCGACGGCTTCTCGAAGATGAGGGCGACCGAGCGGCCGGCGAGAACGCGCGAGGACGCGGGAGCGGCCTTCAGCTCGGCCGCGCGCGTCACGATGTGGACGACCTCGTCGGGCGTGAGCTCCTCGCCGGTGAGCAGGTGGCGCGTCAAGACGGGGAGGATAAAGACCGTGCTCGTCCTCAGCTGGAACCTCTACCACGGCCGCTCGGTGCCCCCCTCGGGGCGCAACCTCTACCGCGAGTTCGCCGAGAAGCTCGCCGGCTGGCAGTGGGACGTGGCACTGCTGCAGGAGGTCCCGCCCTGGTGGCCGCACGCGCTGGGAGCCGACTGTCGCGCGGAGGCGCACCTGGCGCTGACCTCCCGCAACCTGTTCCTCCCGCTGCGCAGGTTCATCGCCGAGCGCCGGCCGGACGTCATCAAGTCCAACGGCGGCGGATCCAACGCGATCCTCCTGCGCGGCCTTTACGGGACCGATCCGCGCGTCGCCGTGCTGCGCACCGTGCCCGAGCGGCGCGTGGTCCACGGGGTGCGCACGAGCGAGGGCTGGATCGCGAACCTGCACGCCCAGGTCCACTCCGAGAAGCGCGCCCAGAGCGACACCGCGGCGGCGGCGGCCCACGTCCTGGGCTGGGCGGGTGACGCACCCGTGATCCTCGGAGGAGACTTCAACACGCGCGCGCCGCGCGCTCCAGGCCTGACCGATCTGGGCGGCTACAGGGTCGACCGCGTGCTCGGCCGGGGCTGGGTCGCGGCAGGTCCCGCGCGTACGCTGGACCATGGCCGCTTGAGCGACCACCCACCGGTCGTCGTCGACCTCAATCGGGAAGGATCGAAGGCATGAACACGTCCCTCGTATCGATGAAGCGCATCCCCCTCCTCATTCTCGCGCTGCTTGCGCTGACCGCGGCCGGCTGCGGCAGCAGCTCGAACAGCAGCAGCTCCTCCTCCGGCTCCTCCTCGACGCCGGCGACGACGACCGGGGCGGCAACCAGCTCCGGCGGCACGGCTGCCAAGAGCGGCACGGTCACGATCGACATGCAGAACATCGCCTTCAATCCCAAGACGGTCACCGTCAAGGTCGGCCAGACGGTCAAGTGGGTCAACAAGGACGACGTGCCGCACAACGTCACCGGCGGCCCGCTGAAGTCCAGCACCTTCAACAAGGGCGGCTCGTACGCCTACACGCCGAAGAAGGCCGGGACGATCAGCTACGTGTGCACGATCCACCCCGGCATGACGGGCACGCTCACCGTCACCTCCTGACGCGGCGCAGCCCGAAGCCGCGCGCGATGAACATCGCCCGCTCCCCCAGCCCACCGCGGCGGGGGAGCGCGCCCAGCTGGATTCCGGCGTCGTAGAGATCGAAGAAGGCGCGAACGCGCCACAGGCTCTCGCGCCGCGGATCGAGCTCGCAGATGAGCACGGCATGGACGACGATGAAGCGCCCGGTCGGCGGGAAGCCGCCGATCTCCTCGCGATGGGTCGCCAGCAGCTTCACCGGCGCCGAGACGAAGCGGCCGTCGCTCAGCGGGTCGGCGGTCGGCTCCACGCGTGCATCGGGAAAGCCCTGCCAGAGCCGCGCGACGTGGTCGGCGAGCTCATAGGGTCCGCTGAGCGGCTCGCCGCACAGCGGGTCCTCGTAGTGCAGGTCGGGCGCGCACACCTTCGTGAAGGCCGCACGATCGCGGCCGCCGATCGCGGCCTCGAAGCCCTCGAGAAGCTCGCCGACGCGCCTCAGAACTCCGGCCGCCCCGTGTCCGGCGTGGACGCCTCGGCGTAGAGCCGGCGCGGGATCCGCCCCGCCCGGCGCGCAAGCCAGCCGGCCTCGACGCCGGCGCGGATCGCGGTCGCCATCGCGACCGGATCCTCGGCGCGGCTGATCGCGCTCGCGCACAGGACTGCGTCGCAGCCGAGCTCCATCGCCAGCGCGGCGTCCGAGGCCGTGCCCACCCCGGCGTCGAGGATCACGGGCAGCGCCGTGCCCTCCCGGATCAGTCCGATGTTGTACGGGTTGCGGATCCCCATCCCGCTGCCGATCGGCGAGCCGAGCGGCATGATCGCGGCGCAGCCGACGTCCTCCAGGCGGCGGGCGAGCACGGGGTCGTCCGTCGTGTAGGGCAGCACCACGAAGCCGTCGGTGACGAGCTCCTCGGCCGCGACCAGCAGCTCGGGCGCGTCGGGCAGCAGCGTGCGGTCGTCGCCGATCACCTCGAGCTTGACCCAGTCGGTGGCAAAGGCGTCGCGCGCGAGCTGCGCGGTGAGCACCGCGTCGCGCGCCGTGAAGCAGCCGGCGGTGTTCGGCAGCGCCTGCACGCCGCAGTCCTCCAGCACGTCGAGCAGCGAGCCCTGCATGTCCGGGTCGATCCGCCGCAGCGCGACCGTGACCAGCTCCGTGCCGCTGGCGCGGATCGCCTCGGCCAGCGTCTCCAGCCGCGCAAAGCCGCCCGTGCCCAGGATGAGCCGCGAGCCGAACGTGCGGTCGGCGATGCGCAGGTCGTCAGCCACCCTGCACCGCCGTCACGATCTCGACGCGCGCGCCGTCGGCCACCGCCGTCGTCGCCCACGCCCCGCGCGGCACGACCTCGGCGTCGACGGCGACGGCCACGCCGCGCTGCGCCTCCACGCCCAGCGCCGCGAGAACGTCCTCGACCGTGCCGGCCACGTCGCGTGGCTCGCCGTTGACCGTGATCACACCGCGGCCCTCATGAAGCGATGGGGCGAGAACGCGTGCGTCTCGGGGTTCCGCACGAGCTCGGCGACGACCAGCCGCGCGGTCACCGGCGCGAGCAGGATCCCGTTGCGGTGGTGGCCCGTCGCCACGACGACGCGCTCGTCGAGGCGCCCGATCAGCGGCGCGTTGTCCGGCGTGCCGGGCCGCAGCCCGGCGACGAGCTCCTCGATCTCGAGCTCGAGGATCCCCGGCACCAGCTCGGCGGCGTCGCGCAGCAGGTCATGGACCGCCAGCGCGCTCATCGCCGTGTCGAAGCCGCGCTCCTCCTCGGTCGCCCCCAGGACGATGCGGCCGTCGGCGCGCGGCACGAGGTAGCCACCCTCGAAGCGCACGGTGCGCTCGAGCAGCTGCTCGCCCTTGAGCCGGATCGTCTGGCCCTTCACCGGGCGCACCGGCAGCGGCGCGAGCGCTGCGCTCCACGGACCCGCCGCGAGCACGATCTGGTCGGCCTCGAGCGCGGCGAGGCTTGTCACGTCGACGCCGGTCCGCAGCACCACGCCGGCGCGCTCGGCGGCGACGACCAGCGCCGCGCTCACCGCGCGCGGGTCCACGGAGTGGTCGTCGGGGAACTCGGCAGCCAGCCGGATACTCGGAGCGAGCGCGGGCTCGAGCGCGCGCGCCGCGCTCGGCAGCAGGCGCTGTGCGCGCACGCCCAGGCGATCGCGGAGGTCCAGCTCGCGCTCCAGCGCCTCCTTGTCGTCCCGGTCGCGCGCGACGGCAAGCGTGCCGGTCGTCCGCAGGCCGACGTCGAGCCCCGACACGTCGTTCAGCTCGGCAGCGAATGCGCTCCACATCCGCGCGCTCTCGATGCCGAGCGCGAGCAGCGCGCGCTCCTGCGCCTCGGCCTCGCTGACCGGCGCGAGCATCCCGGCGGCGACCCGCGTGGTCCCTTCGCCGAGGTCGCCACGATCGAGCACGACGACGCTCAGCCCGCGCGCGCGGGCTCGCCAGGCCACGGACAGGCCGATCACGCCGCCGCCGACGACGGCGACGTCGAAGCCTCTGTCGGATGTCATGTGGACTCCCTTCGCCGGCATGACCCGGAGCAGGTTCGGACGGTCGGCGGCCGGGTTGTGCCGCCCTCTCAGCCTCTGGGGCTCCCGTGGGGTCAATGGTAGTCCCCTTTGCGAGACTGCCCCGCATGGACGACCGCCACGCACGGCTGCATCGGGCGCACCTGTACTTCATCTGCGACCTCGAGGGGCTCCCGACGCTCGGCCCGGCGCTTCGTGGCGGCGCCGAGATCTTCCAGCTACGCGACAAGCGCGCCGGCGACGCCGAGATCCTGCGGGCGGCCGAGACCGCGCGCGCCCTCTGCACCGAGCACGGCGCGCTGTTCGTCGTCAACGACCGCCCCGACCTCGCGGTCGCGGCAGGCGCCGACGGGGTTCATCTCGGCCAGGACGACATGGGCATCGAGGAGGCCCGGGCGATCGTCGGCCCCGAGCTGCTCATCGGCCGCTCGACGCACTCTCCACCGCAGATCGACGCGGCGACCGGCGCCGACTACATCGGCGTCGGGCCGATCCACGAGACGCCGACGAAGCAGTGGCGCTTCGCGGTCGGCCTCGACCTCGTCCGCTACGCCGCCGCCAATGCGGCGATGCCGTTCTTCGCGATCGGCGGGCTGGACACCATCCGCCTGCGCGAAGCCGTCGCGGCGGGTGCCACGCGTGCCGCGGTCGTTCGTGCGATCCGCGTCGCTGACGACCCGGAGGCCGCCGCGCGCCTGCTTCGCGCGGAGCTGCCGGTGGAGAACTCCGTTGGGTAGGCGCACGCGACAGCGCGATGAGCCGCGCCTGCGCGGCGAGGCCGCCAACGAGGCGGCGCGCGCCGAGCTGCGCGCGCTGGCGCCTGGGGAGCGACCGGGGGCGCTGCTCGTCGCGATCGGGCTGGCAGCCGCGCTCGGGCTGGCGAACGTGGGCCTGTACGCGGCCGGGGTCGATGTCCGGGGCAAGGCGCCCAACGCGGGTGGCGCGTTCGGCTTCGCGGCGATCATGCTGATCGCGGCCTGGGGCATGTGGCACCTGCGTTACTGGGCCGTGCTCGGGTTCCAGGCGCTGCTCGCCGTGACGGTCGTCATCGCGGCGCTCTCGCTCACGGTCGCGTCGAACCTCACCGCGGTCGCGCTGTGCGTCGCGATCGCCGGCCCCGGAGGCCTGCTGTTCTGGAAGCTCGTGCGCGTGCTTGCGCGCCTTCAGCTCCCCGAGCGGCGGCCGCCGCGACCGTCTTAGTAGGTTTCTCGCCATGGCCGATCAGCAGTACGACTGCGTTGTCATCGGGTCAGGTCCCGGCGGATATGTCGCGGCGATCCGCGCCGCCCAGCTCGGGATGAAGACCGCGGTGATCGAGAAGGACGCCGTGGGCGGGCGCTGCCTGAACTACGCATGCATTCCGGCGAAGGCGATCCTGCGCGTCGCAGATGTGCTGAGCGAGGTGCGCGACGCGGAGGACTTCGGCATCAAGGTCGCCGAGCCGACCGTCGACTACGACGCCGTCATGGCACGGCGCGCCAAGGTCGTCAAGACCCTCACCGGCGGCGTGAGCGGACTCTTCAAGAAGAACGAGATCGACTACATCGAGGGGCACGGGTCGGTCACGGCGGAGGGCAACGTCAAGGTCGGGTCGAACTTCGACGGCGACGAGATCCAGGTCGCCAAGTGCGTCATCCTCGCCACCGGCTCGGTGAAGAAGCCGATCCCGGGGACGCAGTTCGGCGGTCGCGTGATCGGCACCGAGGAGGCCTGGGCGCTGGCCGAGCTGCCCGAAACCCTCGTCGTGGTCGGCGCCGGCGCCAGCGGCACGGAGATCGCGAGCGCCTATGCGCGCCTCGGCGTCAACGTCCGGCTGTACGAGGGCCTCGAGCGCGTCCTGCCGACCGAGGACGCCGACATCTCCAAGCTCGCGGAGCGGTCGTTCAAGAAGCAGGGCATCGAGGTCCACACGAGCACGTTCGTGGAGAACGTGCAGACCACCGAGACGAGCTGCACGTTCACGGTCGGCGGCGAGGCCGGCGAGGCCGACTGGCTCGTCATCGCGGCCGGCCGCGGTCCGGACGTCGAGGGCCTCGGGCTCGAGGAGGCGGGCGTCAAGCTGACCGAGCAGGGCCTGATCGCCGTCGACGGCGCGCTGCGCACGAATGTCCCGAAGGTCTATGCGATCGGCGACCTGGTGCCCGGCCCGGCGCTCGCGCACAAGGCATCCGACGAGGGCGTCATCGCCGTCGAGGACGCCGCGGGCCAGAGCACGCACCCGATCAGCTACGTCGACATCCCGCGGGCGACGTTCTGCACGCCGAACGTCGCGTCATTCGGGCTGACCGAGCAGCAGGCCAGGGACGCCGGCCATGACGTCGTGGTCGGGAAGGTGCAGTACGGCGCCGTCGGCGCGGGCACGGTCTATGGCGACCGCACGGGCCTGGTCAAGATCGTCGGCGACAAGACCTACGGCGAGCTGCTGGGCGGGCACATCGTCGGCGCGAAGGCGACCGAGCTGATCCAAGAGCTCGTCAACGCCAAATCGCTGGAGGGCGGCTACCCGGAGGTGGCCCGCATGATCCACGGGCACCCGACGATGTCGGAGGCCGTGATGGAAGCCGCGCGCGCCGCCGATGGCTGGATCATCCACGGCTGACCTGGGGGTCACGCGTCACGAGGGCGGCGCGGACGCCTCCGCTGCCCCGGCGTTCTTCTTCGACCTGCGCTCGCCAGAGGCCTACCTGGCGGCCGAGCGCGCACTGCAGGAGCACCCGGGCGTCGAGTGGGTGCCCGTCCGCAGCACCGCGCTGCCCGGCGCCGAGACCTACGAGGCGTTTCGCTGCGCCGAGGAGCGGGCGTCGGTGATGGCCGACCTCGAGCTGCGCGCGCGCGTGGCCGGGCTGCAGCCGGTCCGCTGGCCGGAGCCCTTTCCTTTCGACAGCGAGCTCGCCCTGCGAGCTGCCGCGTACGCCAAGTCGATCGGGCGCGTCGTGGCGTTCACGCTGGCGGCCTTCCGCCAGGCATACGCCGGCGGCCATGTCCTGGACGAGACCTATGTCCTGATCTCCGCGTCGGCGTGCGAGATGCATCCGCGCGCAGTCCTGCAGGCGCTGAAGTCCGACCGCGTCGGCGCCCAGCTCGACGCCTTCACCGAGCGCGCCCGCTCGCGCGGCGTGCGCGACGTCCCGGCCGTCGCATGAGAGCCAATCGCGCCTACCGGCTGATCCACACACGCGGCAGCCGCGGGCCCGCTTTCCTGTCCGGGCCCGACCGCATGGATCAGGTCGAGATCGTGTCGATCGACGACGGCGAGATCGTGCTTTTCTGGGATGTCCCGGGCGCCGCGGCCGGCGGCTTCGTCCGCGCCATCCGCGCCGACCTGTCGCAGCTACAACACGACGTGTTTCTGGAACGGTGGTCGTCGGTAGACGTACCGTAAAGATCGGCTAGGCTTGACAGGCAGTCAAAGTCCGGACGTAGGCTGATCGACGGGACCGCGAGGGACCGTGACAGACGACGTGGACTATTCACTCCAGCGCTTCAGTGAGACCCTGCCCGCATACGCGGTCAACGTTCGCACCCTCCGGCGAGCGGTGGTCCGGTTCGCGGAGGAGCATGGCGCCGACGCGTTCATGGCGGGAAGCGTCGCCTTGGCCGTTGGCGAGGCGCTGAACAACGTCGTGCTTCACGCGTACCGAGACCACCTCGTTCCGGGGAACATGACGGTCGATGCCCACGTCGAGATGTCCCACCTCGCGGTGGCGGTGCGCGACGAAGGCTCGGGATTCAACCCCCGATCGCAAAGCCCCGGCGCCGGCTACGGATTGCCCGTGATCGCATCCCTCGCGGCGGCGATGAGCGTCGCCACCAACCGCGACGACGGTCCATCGGGCACCGCAGTGCTCATGAACTTCGAGCTCGCCGACGCGGGCGAGCCGCCACCGGCCTGACGGACTCGGGGGCACGCTGGACCATGCGCACGGCGTTCACCGAACTCGTCGGGATCGAGCAGCCGATCGTTCAGGCACCGATGGCCGGTGCGACGACGCCGCGGCTGGTCGCGCAGGTTTGCGAGGCGGGGGCACTGGGATCCATCGCCGGGGCGATGCTCTCGCCCGACGCGCTTCGCGAGGAGATCCGTGCCGTTCGATCGCTGGCGAGCCGGCCATTCGCCGTCAACCTGTTCGCGCCGCTGCCCCCGCCCACGCTGGACCGCGAGCGAATGGCCCAGCTGCACTCGCTGCTCGCGCCTCATCGCGACCGACTCGGGCTCGGTGAACCGGAGCCCCCGGCGGCGCCGGCGTGGCGCTTCGAGGATCAGCTGGCGGTCGTCGTGGAGGAGCGCGTGCCTGTCTTCAGCTTCACGTTCGGCATCCCGCCGCTGTCATCGCTGGGCGACACCGTCGTGCTGGGCACGGCGACGACCGCAGCAGAGGCCGCCGAGCTCGAGCGAGCCGGCGTGCACGCGGTGGTCGCGCAGGGCATGGAGGCCGGCGGCCATCGCGGCAGCTTCGTCGCGGAGTTCGACGAAGGCTCGGTCCCGCTGGCCGAGCTCGTGCCCGCCGCGATCGAAGCGTGCTCGCTCCCGGTCGTCGCGGCGGGCGGACTGATGACGGGCGGCGACGTCGCGAGGATGCTCGAGCTCGGCGCCGCTGCCGGCCAGCTCGGAAGCGCGTTCCTGTTCTGTCCGGAGGCCGACGTGCCTGACAGCTGGAGACAGGCGCTCCGCCGGTACGAGACCGTCATCACGGATGCCTACACCGGGCGCCCCGCGCGCGCGGCGCGCACCGAGTTCCTCGCCGAGCTGATGACCGTGGAGCCGACCGGCTATCCGCTGCAGGCCGCGCTGCTCAGCGACGTGCGCCGCCGCGACGGCTACGGCTTCTACCTGGGCGGGACCGAGGCGAGGCGCGGTCGGGAGCTTCCCGCCGCGGAGCTGGTCGCGGCCGTCGCCGCGGAGCTCTCCTAGGACACGAAGCGCGCGAAGAGCGCGGCGAGCTTCGCCGCCGGGTCGTGCGTCACGCCCGTGTGCACCGGCGAGGGCTGGACGACCGTGGAGGACGGCGCCGCGAGCCAGTTGAAGCGCTCGGAGGGCTCCATCTGCGCGATCGGGCCGCCCGAGGGATCGCCGGCGGCAACGAGCTCCAGGGCCGTCAGGTGGCGGGCGATCGGCTCGATGTCACAGCCCGGCGACAACGCGCCCAGGCGCTCGGAGTCGAGCCGGGTGCGCGCCTCCAGGAAGCGCGCCTGCCGGGCGAACAGCACGACCCCCGCATTGACGAACTCGGCGCGCTCGATATCGGGGACGACCCGCAGCACGCAATAGGCAAACGGCGTGTCAGGCGGCAAGGAACGCCTGCCGTTCGGTCAGGAAGCGCACATAGGACGAGGCCGGGACGTCGAGCCATTCGGGCGGCACGAGCGACACGATCCTCTCGGCGTCGAAGGAATAGCCGTCACCACCCACCCGCGGGCCGGCATAGGGCGCGAGTACGTGGTCGGCGATCGCGGTGAACTCGCGGCGCGCCGACTCCGCGATGTCGCCCGCGTGGTGCGGGAAGAGCGCTGCGCCATGGTCGATCAGCCAGAGGCGGTCGTGCCACACGAGCAGGTTGGGGTTGCGCGGCGTGCGGTCGATGTTCAGCACCATCTCATCGAGCCAGACGATCCGCGCGGCGAGGTCGGGATCGATGGCGAACGCCGGATCCCATGCGAGCGCACCGGGCAGGAAGTCCAGGCCGACGTTG
>JAWVFZ010000434.1:0-5972 GCA_033855555.1 Solirubrobacteraceae bacterium | reverse complement strand
AAAAGATGCTGATTTGCAGGCTATCTTGATGCCGGAGGAGGGACTCGAACCCCCGACACGCGGATTATGATTCCGCTGCTCTAACCGACTGAGCTACTCCGGCGGGGTTCCCGGAATATAGCCGCGCGGGGCGCGTCAGCTCAGGTAGCGCTCGACGGTGTCGGCGGGGCGCTCGGAGGCGTCGTCAGGGTTGCCGCCGGAGTCGCGCAGCGCGACGCGCTGGCGGTGCAGGTCCCACAGACGGTCGAGTTCCACGCGGATCCTCTCGATCTCTGCGCGGAGGGGCTCCACGGCCTCGGGCTGATCGGCCAGCTCCGACTCCTGGTGGCGCAGATCCTTCAAGCGCGCCTCCAAGGCTTCGATCTCGCTTTGGATCGTCGCGTCGTTCATGTGCAAGATGTTACGGACTCCGGACCTCAGGGACAGCCACGCGGAGCAACGGACCCGTGGACTGGTGGCAGCCTGATGTGGCGGACGCCGACATTGTTGCCATCGCTCTCTTCGGCGATCTTCCCGAGCGGGTCGGCGCGGTGGACGAAGGCGAAGCAGCCCTTCAGCCCCGTGATGTCGATCCAGTTCTCCGGATAGGTGGACGGGTAGATGTCGGCCCAGCCCGGTGACACGCCGAGGCGATCCGACGCGAGGCCGCGTGCCTGGGAGCAGGCCGGGTAGATCTGACGGCGCGGCGTGCGCGCATAGGAACGCACCCGTTGCAGGTCGCGGAAGCAGTAGTCCAGCTTGGGCCCGGTGCGCCGCAGCCGAACGCGCGTGCCCTGGGGGTCGAGCGTCCACAGCTCGAAGCTGGCCGCATGCGAGTACTTCCAGTAGGAGCCGCGCCCGCTGTCGACGAACTTGAAGTAGATCTCGCCGGCGTCGGGGATGACGATCGGCCGGTTGCCGCGCCGGTACAGCACCTGGCGCGCCACCATCTCGCGTGCGCCGCTGCGCGTGCCCTTGAGCTCCAGGGGGCCCGCTCCAACGTTGATGATCCTGTTGCTGGCGTAGAGCCGTAGGTGCCCCTTCGGCGAGCGGCCGACATAGAGGTTCGACGGCGGCGCCATGATCAGGTCGGGGCACTTGGCCGTGCGGTAGAGCTTGCAGGGGTTGGTTTCCGGCGGCGCCTGACCGCCGGCCGGGGCTGCCACGACGAGGCCGAAGGCGAGAGCGAGCGGGACGCGCCAGGTCACGGGCCCGGAAGCTACCGGCTCGCCGGATCGCTGAGGGGCACGCGGTAGAGGCCGGCGTCCTCGCTCGAGCCTGTCGCGATCAGCTCGGCCACGATCCGCGCCGCGACGAATCCCTGGACGTGGCCGGTGCCGTTGTAGCCGCCGAGGGCGTAGACGCCTTCGCTCGCAAGGCCGGCCGTCGGCAGCGGGTCCTCGGCGTACCCGACGAGGCCGACCCAGCGATGCGTCACCTTGACATCGACGAGCAGGTCGCCGCGCAGGTAGTCGTCGAGCCGCGCCTGCACGCGCGCGCTGGACTGCTCGCGATCGGTCCAGCTCGCGTCGGCATCGAGGTCGCTGAACCCGCCGAGCGTGACGCGCCCGTCGGGGAGCTGCTGGGCGTACTCGTGGCCGTCGCGTACGTAGACCGGGCACGCGAGCACCGGCGGCGCGGGCGCGGTTGCGAGCATGTGCAGGCGCCGCGAGCGCACGTGCACCGCGCCGGGTACCAGCGCGCCGAGTCCGGCGTCGGCGGCCACCACGACGCTCTCGGCCTCGACGACCCCGTGCCGTGTCTGCACCGCGCCGCCGCCCGGAGGGGCGACGACCTCCGTGCCTTCGAAGATCCGCACGCCGCGGCCCTCGAGCGCCCGCGCCAGCGCGCGCAGCCAGCGCGCCGGGTGCACGGAGCCGTCATGCGGCGTGAGGAGGCCGAGCCCGCGCAGCGCGCCCGGGAGCTCGTCGACCAGCTCGCCCGGGAACCCGTCCTCGCGTAGCGCCGCGTGGTGGGAGCGGACCGAGTCGGCGTCGTCGACCCGAAGCAGCCCGGCGAGCCGGAACGCATCGCGCGCGCCGACCGCCTCCGCGACGCCGAGCATCTCCTCCTGCGCGGCCAGCGTCGCGGCATAGATCGCGCGCGCGCGCTCGCGGCCCCAGAGCCGACGCGCGTCGTCGTACATCGGTGCGGCGCCGGCGATGAAGAAGCCGCCGTTGCGCCCGCTCGCGCCTCCGGCGACGACGCCGCGCTCGACCACAACGACGTCGCGCACGCCGTGCTCGCTGAGATGCCACGCGGTCGCCAGCCCGCCGACGCCTGCTCCCACCACGCAGACCTCGCACTCGAGATCGCGATCGAGGGCCGGTCGCGGCTCGTAGGGCTCGTCCAGCCAGAGAGGAACCTCGCGCACGGGCCAACGGTAGCCTGCCCACGCATGGCCTCAGACCTCGATCGCGCCCTGCAGACCGTGATCGGGCGGTGCCTGGCCGTCAAGGAGGGCGAGGAGCTGCTCGTCATCGCCGACCCCGACCGCGAGGGGTTGGGCCGAGCGCTGCTGGAAGCAGCCCGCGGCATCGGCGCCGACGGCGCGCTGGTCGTCCTGCCGCCCGACCCGCGCCGCGGCACCGAGCCCCCACGCGCCGTGGCCGCGGCGTTCTCGTCGTGCGACGTGTTCCTGGCGCCGTGCATGCCCTCGCTGAGCCACACCGTCGCGCGGCGGGCCGCCACCGAGCGCGGGATCCGCGGCGCCACGCTGCCGAACGTCACCGAGGACCTGCTGGCGCGGCTGATGTCGACCGACTTCGAGGCGATGGCTGTTCGCTGCCGATCGGTCGCCGACCTGCTGACCGAGGCCGACGAGGCCCACCTGACCTGCCCGCTCGGGACCGACTTCCGCCTTGATCTGCGCGGGCGCAGCGGGATCGCCGACGACGGCGACCTCACGGCCGCCGGCGCGTTCGGCAACCTGCCGTGCGGCGAGGGCTTCATCGCGCCCGCGGGCGGGGAGGGGACGATCTTCGCGCGCACCGAGCCGCTCACCGGACTCCAGGACGAGCCGCTCCGGGTCGAGGTCCGCGACGGGCTGCTGGTGGAGGCGACGAACCCGACGTTCCTTGCGGCGCTCGATGCGCACGGCGAGAAGGGCCGCAACCTCGCGGAGCTCGGCGTGGGAACCAACGACCGCGCCACGCTGACGGGCAATGTGCTCGAGGACGAGAAGATCCTCGGCACCGCGCATGTCGCGTTCGGCGCGAGCCAGGCCATCGGCGGGAACGTGACGGTCCCGGTGCACCTTGATGTCGTCGTGGTCGATGCGTCGCTGACGATCGGCTCCACGCAGGTGCTCGACGCCGGCACGTTTCTGCTCCACGGGGGTGCCGATGGCCGCCATCTGGCTGCCGGAGGCGGGGCCCCCGCTTGAGTGTCGTGCTGCTTGCCGTTCCCAACGTCTCGGAGGGGAGCGACGAGCTGGCGGTGGCCGAGATCGCCGACGCGTTCGCGGCCGGCGGCGCGCAGCTGCTGGACATCCATTCGGACGCCGATCACAACCGCAGCGTCGTCACGCTCGCCGGTGCACCTGGTTCGATCGCCCGCGCACTCCTTGCCGGCGCGCGCGAGGCCGTGGACCGCATCGACCTGACGCGCCACCGCGGCCTGCACCCGCACGTGGGCGCGCTGGACGTCGCGCCGGTCGTGCACCTCGACCCCCGCGACCGCGGAGCCGCTTGCGCCGAGGCGCTCGTGGCTGCGGACCTGATCGCGACCGAGCTCGCGATCCCCGTCTTC
Source organism: Solirubrobacteraceae bacterium (assembly GCA_033855555.1). Lineage (GTDB taxonomy): Bacteria > Actinomycetota > Thermoleophilia > Solirubrobacterales > Solirubrobacteraceae > AC-49. The sequence continues at coordinate 2,243 of JAWVFZ010000434.1, read as the reverse complement.
CTGTACGGGGAGCTCGCGGAGGGACGCACGCGCGCGGAGCTGCGCCGCGGCGGCGCGCCCGAGCTGGCACGCCGGCTGCGCGCCGGCGAGCTTGCCCCGGACTTCGGCCCGCCCGAGCTCCATCCCACTGCGGGCGCCACGCTGATCGCCGCCCGCCCGCCACTCGTTGCTTTCAACGTCGAGCTCGCCGCGCCCGCCACGCTTGCCGAGGCAAACGCGATCGCCGCGCGGATCCGCGAGGGCGGTCCCGAGGGCCTGCCCGGCGTGCGCGCGATCGGGCTGGAGCTCGCCGCCAGGGACAACGTCGCCCAGGTCTCGCTGAACGTCGAGGATCCCGATCGCACGCCGCTTGCCGCGGTCATCGCCGCGATCGCGCGCCACGCCGGCATCGCCGAGGCCGAGCTCGTCGGGCTGGCGCCGGCGGCGGCGTTCGACGGCTTCCCCGACGAGGTCGTCGTGCGCAACCGCCGCACGATCGAAGACGCCGTAGGCTCTTAGTCACCCATGGCACAGACGAAGCGCAAGCGCCGGACCAAGCACCGCGGCAACGCCGCCGGCGGCATCGAGGTGCGCGGCCGCACCGGCCGCAAGCCCACCGAGGCCGAGCGCAAGACCGACAAGAAGCTCACGGCCACGCAGCGCCGCGACGCCCGGCTGAACAAGCCGCCGACATGGGCCGGCGCCGCCCAGCGCGCCGTCTTCGCCACGGTGATCTTCGTGATCGCCCTGCTGTTGGTCTTCAAGGAGCCGGCCAGCCGCGTCATCGCGCTCAGCGGCTTCATCCTCCTGCTCTACATCCCGATGGGCTACTACACCGACCTGCTCATCTATCGCCGCCGCCAGGCAAAGAAGGCGCAGGCGAAACCCTGATGGACGTGCGCATGTTCACGGTCGGCCCGGTGGCCGAGAACTGCTTCCTCCTCCGCCACGACGACGCGAAAGAGGCGTTGATCGTCGACCCCGGCGAGGAGGCGCCCAAGCTGCTGGGCGCGATCGAGGAGCTCGGCCTCGATCTGAAGGCGATCCTCCTGACCCACACGCATTTCGACCACGTCGGCGCCGTCGCGCCCGTCGCGAGGGCCACCGGCGCGCCCGTCTACTGCCCGAAGCTCGAGGTGCCGGTCCTGCAGGACATCATGAGCTTCGTCCCGTGGGCCGGCTTCGGCCCGTTCGAGTCCTGGGACCCGGAGGAGACGGTCGAGGGCGGCGAGCGGCTGGAGCTTGCGGGCTTCACGATCGACGTCATCTTCACGCCCGGCCATAGCCCCGGGCACGTCACCTACGCCGTCGAGGACGCGCTGTTCAGCGGCGACGTCCTGTTCGAGGGCTCCGTCGGGCGCACCGACCTGCCGGGCGGCGACTGGCCGACGCTGGCGCGCTCGATCGAGACGCTGCTGGACCGCTACCCCGACGAGCAGCGCGTCTTCCCAGGGCACATGGCCATCACCACGCTCGGCCGCGAGCGCGCGACGAACCCGTTTCTGCGCGAGCTGGCGTGACCGAGAAGCTGCAGGCCCCGCGCGGCACGTTCGACGTGCTGCCCGCCGACGTTCCCTCGCGCCATGTCGTCGAGAGCGCGGCGCGTCGCATCCTCGAGACGGCGGGCTATCGCCGCATCGAGACGCCGGCGTTCGAGCACACCGAGCTGTTCGCGCGCGGGGTGGGGGAGGCCACCGACATCGTCCAGAAGGAGATGTACTCCTTCGACGACGGCGGTGGGCGCAGCCTCACGCTGCGCCCCGAGGGCACCGCGCCGATCTGCCGCAGCTACATCGAGCACGGGATGCACAAGCTGCCCCAGCCGGTGAAGCTCTGGTACCTCGGGCCGTACTTCCGCGCCGAGAAGCCGCAGGCCGGTCGCTACCGCCAGTTCTGGCAGGTCGGGGCGGAGGCGATCGGGTCCGACGATCCCGCCGTCGACGCCGAGCTGATCATCCTGCTGCGCGCGCTGCTCGCGGAGCTCGGGACCCGTGGGCTGCGGCTACGGCTCGCGAGCCTTGGCACACCGAGCTCGCGCGCCGGATATCGCGAGCTGCTCCAGGCCTACCTGCGACAGCATGCCGACCAGCTGTCGGCCGAGACGCGCGAGCGGATCGAGCTCAACCCGCTGCGCGCCTTCGACGCCAAGGATCCGGGCACCCAGGCCGTGATGCGGGGCGCGCCCCGTCTTGCCGACCACCTCGACGCCGACGATCGCGAGCACTTCGCCCAGGTCACCGACCTACTGGCCCGCGCCGACGTGG
>JAWVFZ010000433.1:0-13850 GCA_033855555.1 Solirubrobacteraceae bacterium | reverse complement strand
CGAGTGAGGAGCCGTCGTCGTGCAGGAGATGGTGATCTACGGAGTGAGTTTCGACATGGTTGGCAAGCAGCCGATCGTGCTCCTCAAGACCGTCGAATCGAACAAGTTCCTCCCCATCTGGATCGGCCACCCGGAGGCCGCCGCGATCCTGATGAAGTTGCAGGGAGCGTCGACGCCGCGCCCCATGACCCACGACCTGCTGTGCGACATGCTCGGCGAGCTGGACGTCAAGTGCACGCAGGTCGCGGTGACGGAGCTGCGCGACAACACGTTCTTTGCCTCGATCACGCTGGCGGTCAACGGCCGCGAGATGGAGATCGACTCGCGTCCCTCGGACGCACTGGCCCTGGCAGTGCGCTCCGGCGCGCCAATCTTCGCCGCCGAGGAGGTCATCACCGAGTCGGCGATCGAGTTCGAGCACGAGGTCGAGGACACCGAGGAGGTGGTCGACCGCTTCAAGGAGTTCCTCGACGAGGTCACCCCCGAGGACTTCGCCTCAGACAGCTGATCAGGCCGCGGCGAGGATCCGCGCGACCAGATCGTCGAAGTCGATGCCGGCCGCGTCGGCGGCCTGGGGGAGGAGGCTCGTCTCGGTCATGCCGGGGACCGTGTTGACCTCGAGGACCCAGGGCGACCCGTCCCGGTCGAGCATGAGGTCCACGCGCGAGAGGCCGCGACAGCCGAGGAGGCGGTGCACGTCCACCGCAAGCGTCTGCACGCGCGCCGTCACGTCGTCGCCGAGGTCGGCCGGGCAGACGAACTCGGTGCGCCCGATTTCGTAGCGCGCCTCGAAGTCATAGAAGTCCTCCTCCGGCGGGATCGCCTCGACGATCGGCAACGCCTCGTCGGCGAGGATCGAGACCGCGAGCTCGCGGCCGCCGACCGCGCGCTCGAGCAGCACCTTGTGCGAGTAGGAGAAGGCGGCGACCAGCGCGGCGGGAACGGCGGCGGCGTCCGGCGCGAAGCGGATCCCGAGCGCGCTGCCCTGATCGGCCGGCTTGACGACCATCGGGAACCCGAGCCGCTCCTCGATCGCCGGCAGCGTGTCGGCTGCGCCGAGCTGCTTGAACGCGGTCTCGCTGAACGCGAAGAAGTCCGGCGTCGGCAGGCCGGCGTCGCGCATCGCGTGCTTGGCGACGACCTTGTCGGCGCACCGCATGCAGGCGCTGACGCCGCTGCCCGTATACGGCACCCCGGCGATCTCGAGCAGCTCCTGCACCGTGCCGTCCTCGCCGTCGCGGCCGTGCAGGCAGATGAACGCCACGTCGGGGGCGGTCTCCCGCAGGCGCGAGACCAGGTCGTGACCGACGTCGATCCCGACGACCTCGTGTCCGAGACGCTCCAGCGCGTCCTCGACGCGCGCGCCCGACTTCAGCGAGACCTGGCGCTCGAGCGAGCGCCCGCCCTTCAGCACGGCTACGCGGCTCACAGGGCCATCAGGCGCGGCGCTTGTGTTCGTCGCGCTTGGGCAGATGCAGGACATCTGCCAGCTCTGGATCCGGGAGCGCCGGCTTGGGCTCGGCCTGCAGCGCCGCGGGCGGCGGGGCCGGCGTCGCGCCGGTCAGGGTGCCGAACAGCTCGACCTGCTCGCGCACCGTCTCGCCGATGCGCCGCACGCCCTCGCGGATCGCCTGCTCGTCGACGCCGGAGAAGTTCAGCCGCATCGACGAGCCGCCGCGGCCGTCGAGGTACGCGGCCCGCCCGGGGACGAACGCGACGTTGGACTGCAGCGCGCGGGCGAGTAGGTCGGTCGTGTCGATGTAGTCGGGCAGCGTCGCCCAGACGAAGAGGCCGCCGCGCGGGTGCGTCCAGCTCGCCTCGGCCGGGAAGTGCTCGGCGAGCGCGTCGAGCATCGTGTCGCGCCGGCGCCGGTAGATGTCGCGCAGCGACAGCACGTAGTCCTGCCAGCCGCCTTCGGCGAAGTACTGGGCGACGAACATCTGCGACAGCGAGGAGGAGCACAGGTCGCTCTCCTGCTTGCCGAGGTTCATCTTCTGGTGCACCGGACCCGGCGCGACGGCCCAGCCGAGCCGCAGCCCGGGGGAGAGGATCTTCGAGAACGTGCCGAGGTAGATGACGAACTCGCCGCCGTCGAGCGAATGGAGCGTCGGCAGTGGCTCGCCCTCATAGCGCAGCAGGCCGTAGGGGTTGTCCTCGAGCACCAGCAGCTCGCGTTCGCGCGCGACCTCGACCAGGCGCTTGCGCCGCGGCAGCGACATCGTCACGCCGGCCGGATTCTGGAAGTTCGGGATCGTGTAGATGAACTTCGGCCGCCGGCGCTCGCCGTCGAGGCGCTCGAGCACGGCCTCCAGCTCGTCGACGCGCATGCCGTCGCTGTCCATCTCGACCTGCACGACATCGGCCTGGTAGGCCATGAACGCGGGGACGGCGCCGGGGTAGGTCGGGGCCTCGGCGATGATGACGTCGCCGGGATCGATCAGCGTCTTGCAGACGAGGTCGATGACCTGCTGGCCGCCGGTCGTGACGAGCACGTCCGCGGGGTCGACCGCGGTGTCCTCCTCGGCCATGACCTGCGCGATGCAGTCGGCTACCGCGGCCATCCCCTCGGTCGGGGCGTACTGCAGCGCCTTGGCGCTGCTCCCGGCGGCGACCTTGCTCATGATCGAAGCGAGGCGCTCGGGGGGGAACGTGCTCGTGTCGGGCAGTCCGCCGGCGAGAGAGATCACCTCCGGCCGCTCCGTGATGGCCATCAGATCTCGCATGGCTGAGGACTTCATGACGCGGGTACGCGAGGCGAACAGCCCCGCGTAGCGCTCGAGGTCGCGATGGGCGCGACCGCCTATCGGCGGGCCTTCGGGCATCATGGGGAAGGTACTGATTTGACGTTCGCGCTCGACATCCTTACCGCGATCGGCCTCGGCGCTGCCTGTGGCCTGCGGCCGTTCCTACCCGCGCTGGTCGCTGGAGCGCTGGCGGCGGCCAACGCCACGATCGATTTCAACGGGACGGGCTACGCCTTCCTGGAGGCGCCCGGCTGGCTGCTGGCCATCGCGGTTGCGCTGGTCGTCGCCATCCTCGTGGGGCGCTTCATCCCGGACTACGCCTTCTGGGTGGCGGGCCTGGTCCTCGGCGGCCTGCTGGGCGCCGGGACGCTCGCGGACCACGGCCACAGCCCGATCATCGGCTGGGCGGTCGGGGTGCTCTGCGCGGTGCTCGCCGCGGCCGCGGCGCGGGATCTGTTCGGCCGCGTACGCTCGCGCCTGGACGCTCAGACCGCCGGCGCGTTGCCGCTGTATGCGGAGGGGGCCGCGCTGGTGGTCGCGCTCCTGGCCGTGCTTGTGCCGCCGCTGTCGATCGTCGTGGTCGCCTTCCTCGCCTGGCTGCTGCAGGGCGGCCGCCGCCGGTCCGGCGAGAAGTTCGCCGGCCTGCGCGTGCTGCGGTGAAGCTGGTTCTCGCGGTCGTCGACGGCATGAAGCCCGCGATGGTCCGCCGCGCGGTGGAGACCGGTCAGGCGCCAGTGCTCAAGAAGGTCATCGAGCGGGGGACCTTCATCGAGGACTCCGTTGCGGCCTTCCCGTCGGTGACTCCGGTCTGCGCCACGACGCTCGCCACGGGCGTGCGCCAGAACGACCATCACATCCCTGCGATGAACTGGTTCTGGCGGGAGGAGAAGCGCTACGTCGAGTACGGCTCCTCCATGCGCGCCGCGCGCCGCTTCGGGATCGGCCGTCAGCTCACCGACCTCATCTTCACGATGAACCTCGAGCATCTCCCGCGCACGACGCCCACGATCTTCGAGGTGCTCGACGACGCCGGCGTGCGCACGGCGGGCACGACGTTCCTCATCTACCGCGGCCGCCACGAGCACGACATCTCTAGGGCGACCCCGTTGACACGCGTCGCCGGCATGGCCTTTCGCCGCTCGGTGATGGGCCCCAAGGAGCTGTTCTACGCTGACATCTTCGCCAGCCGCGACACCGGCTGCCGTTCGACGCTCGGCAAGCCGGGCCTGCGCGACCAGCACGCGGGCTGCGTCGGCCAGTATCTCTTCGAGCACGACCTCTGCGACTTCCTGCTGCTTTCGCTGCCCGACAACGACACGTACTCCCACCGCTACGGGCCCGACGCACAGGTCGCGTCGATCGCGGCCGCCGACCGCCAGCTCGAGCGCGTCGCCCACGCCGCCGGCGGCGTCGACGCGTTCCTCGACACCCACGCGCTCGTCGTCGCGGCCGACCACTCGCACACGCTGATCGAGCGGCAGATCTCGCTGGAGCAGGCCTTCGCCGACTTCCACGTGCTCGGGCCGTCAGGTGCGGCGTTCGACGACGCCGAGATCGCGCTGTGCCCCTCGGCGCGCTCGGCCCAGCTGTACATCCTGCTCCCTGAGGGGCGCCCCGAGCTCTTGCCCCGCCTGGTCGCCACAGCGCTCGCGATCGAGGGCGTCGAGCACGTCCTGTACAGCGCGGGGGACGAGGGCGTGCTGCGCAGCGCCGACGGGGAGCTGCGCTTCGTCGAAGGCGGCGACCTGCGCGACGCTCGCGGCGGGACGTGGTCGGTCGACGGCGACCTCGCGGTCCTCCGCGCGCACATCGAGGACGGCCTGCTGGTCACGCCCGACCATCCCGACGCGCTGGGCCGCTGCTGGGCGGCGCTGGCCTGCCCGAACTCGGGCGACGTCCTGCTGAGCGCCGCGCCCGGCTATGAGTTCCCCGACTGGGGCGGCGACGGTCACGTCGGCGGCGGGTCGCACGGCTCGCTGCACCGCTCCGACTCGCTCGGAGCGCTGCTGTTCAGCGGGATCGACGCGCCTGCGCGCGACGCCTGGGGGATCCAGGACGTCGCGGGCCTGTGCACCTCGGCCTTCGGGATAGATTGGCCGCGATGAGCGCTGTGCCGATGCACCGACGCGTGCGGCATGGCCTGCGCCATCCGGACAACTGGCTCGAGTTCGTGCGCTTCGGCGCGGTCGGTGCGAGCGGCTACGCCGTGAACCTCGCGGTGTTCGCGCTGCTCGTGCACGGCATGAGCGTGCACTTCCAGGCGGCCGCGGTCGCGGCATGGCTGGTGGCAGTGCTCAACAACTTCTGGTGGAACCGGCATTGGACGTTCGCCGCCGGCGACGGCCACGCCGGGTTCCAGGCGGCGCGCTTCTTCGTCGTGTCCTTCCTGGCGTTCCTGGTCTCGTTCCTGATCCTCACGCTGCTGGTCCAGGCGGGTATGGAGAAGGTCGTCGCGCAGGCGATCGCGATCGTCGCGGCGACGCCTCTGAACTTCCTCGGCAACAAGCTGTGGTCGTTCGCGCGCTGAGGCGCGCCGTGCTGCTCGCGCTGCTGCTCGCGGCGCCCGCGCACGCACAGACGCCGACCCCGCCGCCGCGGATGGACAAGCCGCCGCCGTTCCACCGGCTGACCGGCGACCAGGTGCAGCGGATCGCCGACGCGCTGCCGAAGATCATTGCCGAGCGCAAGAAGTTCCCGGGCTCGTATTCCGGCGTGTTCACCAAGGGCCCGACGCGCTGGCAGGTCTCCTATTACTCGCGTGGCAAGCCGCTCAAGGAGATCGCGCAGGTCATCGTCGACGATCCGACCGGGGTGGTGGTGGAGCAGTGGACCGGCTACAAGGTCGCCTGGACGATGGCGCGCGGCTATCCGGGGGCGTTCGGCCGCAAGGTCAACTCGCCGTGGGTCTGGCTCCCGCTGTGCGCCCTGTTCCTCGCGCCGTTCGTGCGTCTACGCCGGCCGCTGTCGGTGCGCAACCTCGACCTGCTGGTCCTGCTGGGCTTCAGCGTCTCGCTGGCGTACTTCAACGACGCCCAGATCTGGCTGAGCGTCCCGCTCGTGTATCCGCTGCTGCTCTACCTGCTCGCCAGGATGCTGTGGGCCGGGATCCGCGGTGGGCGCTCGCTCGGATTGCACCTGAACGTCCCGGCCGGGTGGCTGGCGGTGGCGCTCGTCTTCCTGCTCGGATTCCGGATCGGGCTCAACGTCACGGACTCGAACGTCATCGACGTCGGCTACGCGGGGGTCATCGGCGCCGATCGGCTGATGAACGGCGACACGCTCTACGGCCAGTTCCCCAAGGACAACCAGCACGGCGACACCTATGGCCCGGTCAACTACGAGGCCTACGTCCCCTTCGAGCAGGTGCTGCCCTGGAGCGGGCGCTGGGACGACCTGCCCGCCGCCCACGGCGCGGCCATCTTCTTCGACCTGCTGTGCTGCGCCCTGCTCTTCCTGATCGGGCGGCGGGTGCGCGGGCCAGACCTCGGGATCGCGCTCGCCTACGCGTGGGCCGCGTTCCCGTTCACGCTGTTCGTCCTGGACACCAACTCCAACGACTCGCTCGTGCCCGTGTTCGTGCTCGCGGCGATCCTCACGGCAACGAGCCCGGCCGCACGCGGCGCGTTCGGCGCGCTGGCGGGCATGACGAAGTTCGCGCCGCTGGCGCTCGCCCCGGTTCTCGCGATGCACCGGCCGCGCCGGCTCACGCCGTTCCTGATCGCGTTCGTCGCCGTCGTGCTGCTCACCAGCGCGCCGATCATCCTGCGCGGCGAGGACCTCAGCACGGTGTACGACCGCACGATCCACTTCCAGTCCTCCCGCGGATCGCCGTTCTCCGTCTGGGGCTACCCGGGTGGCTTCGGCGCCTCGGCACAGCACGTCTGGCAGGCCTTCGCCGCGCTGCTGGCGGTCGTCCTCGCGCTCGTCCCGAGGCGCAGGGACACTGCGGGCCTCGCCGCCCTCTGCGCCGCGATCCTGATCGCGCTGCAGCTGGGCGTGACGCACTGGTTCTACCTGTACATCGTCTGGTTCTTCCCGCTGGTCATGCTGGTGCTCCTGGCACCAGCACCTGTTCGATCGCGGCAGCCCGAAGCGGTTCCTGTGCGCACGTGATCACGACGGCATTGAGCCACGGGTCATCTTCCGAGGTCTCGAAGCGCTCGCTCATGTGCGATCGCATCGACGCGATCGCCTGCTCCTTGCGGACGCCGATGACGCCGCCGCGCGGGCCCGTCATGCCGACGTCGGTGATGTAGGCCGTGCCGCCCGGCAGCACGCGCGCATCGGCGGTCGGGATGTGCGTGTGCGTGCCGACCACAGCGGTCACGCGGCCGTCGAGGTGCCAGCCCATCCCGACCTTCTCGCTGGTCGCCTCGGCGTGCATGTCGACGAGGATGTGATCGGCCTTGCCGCGCAACTCCTCGAGCACCTGGTCGACCTCGAGGAACGCGACGCGCCCCGCGCGCAGGAAGACGTTGCCGCTGAGGTTGACCACGCCGAGGCGCACGCCGTCGCGCTCGACGACCACCGAGCCCCGGCCCGGCTGGGTCGACAGGTAGTTCGCCGGTCGCACGATCGCATGGCCCTCATCGAGATAGTTGTGCACCTCGCGCCGGTGAAACGCGTGGTTGCCGAGGGTGACGACGTCAACGCCCGCCGCGAAGAGCTCGTCGGCGATCTTCGGCGTGATCCCGAGGCCGCCCGCAGCGTTCTCCCCGTTCACCACGACGAAGGTCGGATCGTGCGCGGCGCGCAGGCGCGGCAGGAGCGTGAGGAGGGTCCGCCGGCCCAGTCCGCCGACGACATCTCCCACGAAGAGGATCTTCACCACGGGCCATACTCTCGCGCAGAGCAGTGATGCACGACGACGCGGTCACCGACGACGAGCTCATCGAGGGCGATCCAGCGCCTCCGCGGCCGCCTGCGGCCGAGCCGGTGGTGGTCCCGCGCTGGATCCAGCTGGTCATGCTGCCGATCGGCGTGCTCGCGCTCTGGGCGCTTGCGCGCGCCGCCGGCGCGGTGCTGCTCATCTTCATCGCGGCGGGGATCGTCGCGCTGATCCTCAACCCGCTCGTGACGTTCTTCCAGCGCGGCCTGCGCATCCGCGGGCTCGCGGTGGCCGCGGTCTACGTCGGCTTCTTCGGCTTCCTGGGGACGGCCGGCTACCTCGCCGCCAACCCGATCGCCGATCAGGCCCAGAGCTTCCAGCACGACGTTCCGGGGATCATCGACGACGCGAACGCGAACCTCGCCGACCTGCAGAACTGGCTCGACGACAAGGGCATCAACCTGAAGGTCAAGAAGCAGGGCGAGACCGCGCTGCAGACGCTCCAGGACAAGGTGGTGGGCGGCACGAGCGACGTCGTGTCCTTCGGCGGCGACCTCGTGAAGACGATCGTGACCGCGGGGTTCGGCCTGATCCTCGTCTTCATCCTCTCGATCTACATGCTGCTCTACGGCGAGCGCATCGGCGGCTTCGTGCGCAGCGTGATGCCGTCGGGCGACGGAACGCCGGAGGACGACTACCCGACCCGCGTCCAGCGCGCCGTCGCGGGCTACGTCCGCGGCCAGCTCCTGTTCAGCGTGGCGATGGGGACCGGCGCGGGCCTCGGGCTCTATCTCTTCGGCGTGCTGGGGATCTTCCCCGACGGCAAGACGTATGCGTTCGCGTTCGGGATCTTCTTCGGGCTGATGGAGCTGGTCCCGTTCGTCGGGCCGTTCCTCGGCGCGCTGCCGCCGATCCTCGTCGCGCTCTTCCAGGATCCGGTCACCGCACTCTGGGTGGGGCTGCTGTTCCTCGGGCTCCAGCAGATCGAAGGGCACATCGTCGCGCCGAACGTCTTCGGCCACACCCTGCGGATCAACCCGCTCTTCGTGATCTTCTCGCTGCTCGTCGGCGGGGAGATCGCGGGGCTGGTCGGGGCGCTGCTTTCGCTGCCGATCGCCGCGGTGATCCGCGAGACGGTGGTCTACCTGCGCCGGCACCTGGTGCTCGAGCCATGGTCGGTCACTGCGCCCGAGCCGCTCACCGCGCGCCCCCAGCACTCGCTACCCGCCACCGAGGCGAAGGAGGAGCGCGAAGAAGTACCGTCGCAGACGTGAACGTGCGTGGGGTGACCAAGCGCTTTGGCGATCGCGTCGCGCTGCGCGACGTGAGCTTCGAGGCCGCAGATGGGGAGCTCGTGGCCGTCATCGGGCCCAACGGCGCGGGCAAGACGACGCTGCTGTCGATCGTCGGAGGGCTGCTGAAGGCCGATGCCGGCGACGTCTCGCGGACGCCGCGCGAGGTCGGCTGGGTGCCCCAGCAGGCGGCCGTCTACTCGAAGCTGTCGGTCGCCGAGAACCTGCGGCTGTTCGCGCGGCTGGAGAAGGTCGCCGACCCGGAGGCGGCGGTCGACCGGATGCTCGAGCAGACCGGACTGCGCGACCGTGCGCGCGACGAGCTCGGCAAGCTGTCCGGCGGCAACCGCCAGCGCGTGAACATCGCCATCGGGCTCCTGGCCGACCCACCCGTGCTGCTGCTCGACGAGCCGTCCTCGGCGCTGGATCCGCGCCAGCGCGAGCGCTTGTGGGAGTTCATCCTCGGCCTCGCTCATGGCGGGACGACGGTGGTCTTCTCCACGCACGACGTCGGCGAGGCCGAGCGTCACGCCGACCGCGTCCTCGTGCTGGCCGACGGCGAGCTGCTGTTCGCCGGCACCCCGGACGAGCTTGCCGCCGAAGTCGGGCCCGACGTGCGCGACTTCGAGACCGCCTTCGTGCGCTTTCTCCACGCCAGGGGCCACTGAGACCGGCTATGCGCTGGCTGCTGCTCAAGGACCTGCAGATCCTGCGCCGCTCGCCGCTGCTGGTGGCGCTCCTGCTCGCCTACGGCGGCCTCGTCGGCGCGCTGCTGGGCTTCGCGGTCCAGCGCGACGACACCAAGCCGAAGGTGGCGTTCCTCAACGAGGTGCCGGCGGGCGCGGTCGGCATCCAGGTCGGCACGGAGACGATCGACGCCTCCAAGTACGCCAACCAGCTGTTCGAGTCCGTCGACCCGATCCGCGTCAAGACGCGGGCGCAGGCGATCGATGTCGTCCGCCGGGGAGATGCGATCGCGGCGCTGATCATCCCGCGCGATCTCACGCGGCGGCTGCAGTCGCTCGTCAACCTCGCCGGCACCGGCGCGCCACCGACAGTCGAGGTGCTCTTCAACGAGGAGAACCCGCTCAAGACCCAAGCGGTCGAGTCGCGCATCAAGGCGCGGCTGGCCGATGCGAACACCGCGCTGAGCCAGAAGCTGACGGAGGTCGCCGCGGGCTACCTGGGCATCCTGCTGCACGGCGGCAGCTTCTCGCTGCTGGGCCAGCGCTTCGAGGTGCTGGGGCTGCAGCGCACCCGCGACGTGCTGCAGCAGACGCTGCGCCGCCTGCCGCGAGCGGCGCCCCAGCGTGCGGACCTCGCGCGGGTCTCGAACTTCGCTCAGCTTGCGATCGCCAACCTCGACCTCAGCAAGCCGGTGCTGGCGTCGATCGGCGAACCGCTCCACGTCAAGCGCACCGTCGTCACCGGCAAGCATGTCAGCGCCAACGCGTTCTACATCGCATTGGCGGCGGCGGTGACGCTGATGATCATCGGGCTGTTCCTCGGCGGCGGGATGCTTGCGCTCGAGCGTGAGGAGAACGCCTTCGGGCGGCTCGTGCGCGGCCCGGTCACACGCTGGGAGCTGCTCGGCGAGAAGGTGATGCTCGCGGCGATCGCGGCTCTGCTGGCGACCGTCGTGGAGCTGGTCGTGATCTCGTTCTTCGACGATCTGCGCTGGTCGCGCGTCGCCGGCTGGGTGCTCGCGCTGCTCGTGGGCGGCCTGGCCTTCGGGGCGGTCGGGACCGCCTTCGGCGCGCTCACGCGCGACGTGCGCGCGACCACGCTCCTGGCGATTCTCGTGGCGCTCCCGTTCGCGTTTCTTGCGCTGATCCCGAGCGGCATCGTCGCTGCCTGGGTCTACGACGTCGTGCGGATCGCGTCCGCGGTCTTCCCGTTCAAGCCGGCGCTGGAGGCAGTCAACGCCGGCCTCAACGACGCCGACCCCGGACTCGCAGGGCCGCTCGCGCACCTCGCGGCGCTTGCGGCGGCCTATACGGCGCTCGCCCGGATCGGACTGCGAAGGTTCGGATGAGCATGAGCGTCCCGCGCGAGCGCCTGCAGCAGGGAGTGACCGCGATCCGTGCACCGCTGGCAACCGACCTGCCGGAGCTCGTCGAGTCGCGGATGCGCAACCGCGCGTTCCTCGGGGAGTGGGAGCCGACGCGCGAAGAGTCCTTCTTCACCCCGGCCGGACAGGCCCGCGAGCTGGCCCTCGACGACGCCGCGTGGCGCACTGCGACTGGTTTCCCGTTCGCGGTCCTCGACGCCGGGGCGGGCGATCGGCTGATCGGGCGCGTAGCGCTGGCGAACGTCGTGCGCGGCGTCTGGCAGAACGCGACGCTCGGCTACTGGATCAGCGAGGACGCCGGGGGCCGCGGCCACGCGACCACGGCGGTCGGGCTCGTGCTGCGGTTCGCGTTCGAGGTCGCGGGGCTGCACCGCGTCCAGCCCGCGATCATGCCCCGCAACGTGCGTTCGCGGCGCGTCGTCGAGAAGTGCGGGTTCCGCCACGAGGGCGTCGCGCTGCGCTACCTGCGCATCAACGGCGCCTGGGAGGACCACGACATGTACGCGATGACCGCGGAGGACTGGCGGGACCTGCAGCGTTAGTGGGAACGTAGTGGGGTCGTGCCGGTCCATGCCGCGTCGATCCCGGTGCTGCGCAGCTCTCCCCGAGCCTGGAAGGAGCGCGCCGCCGTGCGTGCCGCGCTGCGCGGCGAGACCGCCGGCGTCGACTGGCTGTTCCGCGAGCACTGGCCTTCGGCATACCGCGCCGCATGGCTCATCGTGCGCGACGAGGCGGCCGCCGAGGACATCGCGCAGGAGGGTTTCCTGGCGGCGCTGCGCGCGCTGGACCGCTTCGACCGCTCGCGACCGTTCGGGCCCTGGCTGCGGACGATCGTCGCGCGCCGCGCGATCGACGCCGCGCGGGCCCGGGCGCTGCGCCGCGAGGTCGGAGACGTGGCACTTGCGGGAGTTCCGGCGCACCAAGACCCGAGCCTGCGCGCGCTGTCCGACGACGTCCTCGCCGCGGTCGCCGCACTCCCCGACGACCAGCGGATCCCGATCGCGCTGCGACACCTGCTCGGCTTCACCCCGGGTGAGATCGCCGAGCTGCTCGACCAGCCGCGGGGCACCGTCAACTCGCGCCTGCGCCGCGGCCTGGACGCGTTGTCCGAGGAGCTGACGTGAGCCAGCTCGGCAAGCACCTGCGCTCCGCGGCCGCTCCCGGCGAGGACGGGGCGTTCCGTCGCGCGCACGCGCTCGCGATCGCGGCGGTCCATCCGGCTCCGGCCCGGCGGCGGCGGCGCCGGCTCCTGCGCGCGCTCTCGCCGATTGCCGTCTCGCTGGTCGTCGCGGGGCTGCTGCTCTCGCCTGCCGGCGCCGACGTGCGCTCGTGGATCCGCGACGCCGTGACCGCCCCGGGCCCGCAGCCCGTCCGTGCGCAGACCCTGCCGGGCGGCGGGCGTCTGCTGACCGCCGGCCGCGCGGGGCTCTTCGTGCGCACGTCGCACGGCCCGCGGCGGATCTTCGGTGACGTCGGCGAGGCGACCTGGTCGCCGAAGGGGCTGTTCATCGCGGCGACCCGGGGCATCGAGCTCATCGCCGTGAGCCCGCGCGGCGAGCGGCGCTGGTCGCTTCACCACCGCGCGCCGATCCGCCATCCGCGCTGGGCGCCCAGCGGACTGCAGATCGCCTACCTCAGCGGCGGCAGCCTCTATGTCGTCGACGGCAACGGATCGGACGACTCGCGTGTGGGCGCCGCGAACGGGGTGGCCCCCGCCTGGCGCCCCGCCCGCACGCGCAGCGAGCTCGCCTACGCGCGCGGTCGTACCGTCCTCCTGCTCGACGCGATCGACCGCCGCGTGATCTTCCGCACGCGCGTCGCGCATGCCCCGCGGGCGCTGTCGTGGTCGGCTGACGGCGAGCGGCTCCTGGTGGTCGAGCGCGACCGCATCCAGCTGCTCAACGAGCTCGGCGCTCGGCTGCGCACCTCGCGCGCCCCGCGCGGCACCCGCAATGTGACCGGCACCTTCGAGCGCCGCGGCCGCGGCTGGACGCTGGTGCGCACCGACGGCGCCTCCAGCCGCCTGCTCATGGTCCGCGGCGAGAGCACGCTCAAGGTCCTCGAGCTCGCCGGGCGCGTGGACCGCGTCACCTACGCGCCGCGCGGCGACTGGCTCGCGCTCGGCGTCGGGCGCTCGGTCTGGCTCGTCCGGCCCGGCTACCACGCCGGCCTGCGCGGCGTCCACACCGTGCCCGCCCACGGGCGGCTGCAGGACTGGTGCTGCTCGGGTTAGTTGAGGTTCCCTGGCCGACGGCGACGCGGCGATACCCTGCACGCATGCCGTTCCCGCAGACGCGGCTGCGCCGCCTGCGCCGGACACCCGTCCTGCGCGACCTGGTGCGCGAGACCCGGCTGGACCCGGGCGACTTCGTCATGCCGCTCTTCGTCGAGGCCGGCCTCGACGGTCGCAAGCCGATCGAGGCGATGCCGGGGGTCGAGCGCCTCTCGATCTCGGCCGCCGTCGAAGAGGCCGGCGAGATCGCCGCCCTCGGAATCCCTGCCGTCCTGCTCTTCGGCATCCCCGACCACAAGGACGAGGAGGGCTCAGGCGCGTGGGACGAGGAGGGCATCGTGCAGCTCGCCACCCGCGCAATCAAGCAGGCGCACCCGGACCTGCTCGTGATGACCGACGTGTGCCTGTGCGAGTACACGAGCCACGGCCACTGCGGCCTGCTCCTCGCCGACGGATCCGTCGACAACGACTCCAGCGTCGACCTGATCGCCCGCACCGCCGTCTCCCACGCCCGCGCGGGCGCGGATGTCGTCGCGCCCAGCGACATGATGGACGGGCGCGTCGGCGCCGTCCGCGGCGCGCTTGACGAGGAGGGCCTTTCCGACACTCCGATCGTCGCCTACAGCGCGAAGTTCGCCTCGGCGTTCTACGGCCCGTTCCGCGAGGCGGCCGACTCGACGCC
>JAWVFZ010000432.1:0-4068 GCA_033855555.1 Solirubrobacteraceae bacterium | reverse complement strand
CGACGGGAGGCAGTGATGGGCTCTTACCTGCTAACTCACGGCTACGTGGTCACCGTCGACGAGGACCGCCGGGTGTTCCCGGACGGCTGGGTCGAGGTGTCCGGCGACAGCATCGTGGCAGTCGGCGCGATGGAGGATCTCGATCCGGCGAAGGCCGACGGCGGCGGCGATGCCGAGGTGATCGACGTACGCGGCATGCTCGTGATGCCCGGCCTCATCAACGGCCACAACCACCACTGGGGCTCGCTGTTCAAGAACACCGGCGAGGGCCTTCTGCTCGAGCCGTGGCTCGACCAGGTCACGCTGCCGCTGCTTGGGCAGCTGACGCCCGGCGACCTGCGGCTCTCGGCCTATCTCGGGTGCATCGAGCAGCTGCGCACGGGCACGACCTGCTCGCTCAACCACGTCGTGAACATCAACGACCTCGAGTCGATGAGCGACCTGATCGAGCCGGTGGTCGAGATGGGTGTCCGCCAGGTCGTGACGAAGGAGTTGCGTCACACGCCGGACCCCCCGTTCTCGAACGCCTACCCCGCCTACCCGCACGTCCGCGACCTCGACGAGGAGATCGGCCTGGCCGAGGACGTGGTGAACAAGTGGGACGGCGCCGGCGGCGTGGTGCACATGGGGCTCTCGCTCGAGAGCGGCGCCAACTGGATGCTGCACAACGCGACGTCCGACGAGCTGATCCGCGCGGGCGTGTCGCTGGCGCAGCGGCGCGACCTGAAGATCACCAACCACTGCTCGGCCGGCACGCCCTGGCTTTCGATCAAGGAGTTCGAGCAGCAGACCGGCGGCGGCGACGTCGACTACCTGGTTCGGTTGGGCGCGCTCACCGACAACTGGGTGCTGATCCACACCCTTCACCTCAAGGATCGTGAGATCGACCACGTGGCGCGCGCCGGCGCGGGCGTGATCACCAACCCGGTGAGCAACGCCTACAGCTGCGACGGCATCGCGCCGCTGCGGTCGATGTTCGACGCCGGCATCGAGCCCGGCCTCGGCACCGACGGCACCTACGTCAACTGCTCGCCGGACATGGTCGAGCAGATGAAGTTCGCGGCGCTCATCCAGAACGTGACCCACTTCGACCCGACGTTCATCAGCGCCGAGCGGGCGATCGAGATGGCCACGATCGGCAGCGCGAAGGCGATGGGCCTCGACCACCTGATCGGCTCGCTCGAGGTCGGCAAGAAGGCCGACCTGGTCGCCTTCGATCTCGGCCGCGCGCACTCCACGGTGGGCAACCGCCCGATCGCCGCACTTGTCTTCTCGGCGCATGGCACGGACGCCGACACGGTCGTTGTCAACGGCAAGGTCGTCATGCGGGACGGCGACCTGGTCGGGTTCTCAGGAGAAAGCGAAGTACTCGCCGAGGCAACGCGGCGAGCGGGAGAAGTCATCGAACGAGCGGGACTCGCGGAGCGGGTCTACGTGCACTGGCGAAAAGACTGAGGAGACAGCCCATGAGGCTACCCACGAAGGTCCTGGCAACGGCGGTCGCTGTCGCGGCCATGGCCGCTGCCGGTTGCGGCAGCAGCAACAACACCAGCGGGAGCGCAGGCTCCAGCACAGGCAGCACGAGCACAGGTGGAGGCGCAGCCAAGAAGCTCAAGATCGCCATCCTGCTGCCCGGATCGGCAAGCGATCAGGGTTACAACGCCGACGGCAAGCGCACGGCCGAGGCGCTCAAGACACAGCTCGGGGCGGACGTCACGTTCACCGAGGCCGTTCCGATCCCGAACCAGACCGACGTCTACCGCCAGTACGCCAGCCAGGGCAACGACCTGGTCATCGGCTGGGGCACGCAGTTCACCGAGGGCGCGGTCGCCGCGGCCAAGGAGTTCCCGAAGGTCAAGTTCCTGGTGGTCAACGCGACCGCCAAGAACGGGACGAACCTCGCGTCGATGGACACGAAGATCGAGCAGTGGCAGTTCTTCGCCGGGTACGTCGCGGCCAAGCTGGCGAAGAACGGCGTCGTCGGCTTCGTCGGTGGTCAGTGCTTCCCCGCCACGGCGGCGAACATGTACGGCACCAAGGCCGGCGCCGAGTACGCCAACCCGCACGTCAAGTTCATCGGCCAGTTCACCGGTGACTTCGAGGATCCGACGAAGGCGAAGACGACCGCGTCGGCCATCATCGATCAGGGCGCCACGGCGTTGACGGGCAACGTCAACAACGGCTGGGCCGGCATCTACCAGGCGGCAAAGGAGAAGGGCAACATCCCGGTCGTCACCGAGTGGGCTGACAACCACGCCCAAGCTCCCCAGGTCATCGCGTCCTCCGTGCTGAAGTCGCAGTCGAAGTTCATCGTCGGCATCGCGAAGACCGTGCAGGACGGCACGTTCAAGGGCGTGATGACGATGTTCCCGCTGCCCGCGGACTGGGGCCCGGCGATCTCCAACACCGCCCTGCTGCCCGACGCCATCTACAACAAGGCGATCGCCCTCCAGGCGAAGGTCGCCAGCGGCGCCATCAAGGTCAAGCGCAACGAGACCTGCCCCAAGTAGCGATGAGCGCTGGTACCACCCCGGTGATAGGTCTCGAGGAGATCACGAAGGCCTATCCCGGGGTGGTCGCCTGCGACGACGTCAACATCGACCTGCGGGCGGGCGAGATCCACGCGGTCGTCGGTGAGAACGGCGCCGGCAAGACGACGCTCATGGCGATCCTGTACGGGCTCCAGCGCCCGGACTCGGGGCGCATCGTGGTCGACGGCGCGGCGATCGAGCTCGGGAGCCCGCGCGACGCGCTCGCCGCCGGCATCGGGTTCGTCCAACAACATTTCTCTTTGATCCCGACGCTCACCGTCGCGGAGAACCTCGTCCTGGCGCTGCGCGGCGATCACGCGCGCGTGCGCTTCGACGACGCCGCGAAGCGCGTGCGCGAGCTGAGCGCGGAATTCGGCCTCGAGATCGAGCCGAACGCCCGCATCGAGGATCTCAGCGTTGGCCACCAGCAGCGCGCCGAGCTTCTCAAGGCGCTCGCGCGCGACACCCGCGTCCTCATCCTCGACGAGCCGAACGCGCTTCTGACGGCGCAGGAGTGGGAGGAGCTTGCAGCCGTGCTGCGACGTCTGGCCCAGCGCGGCGTCGGCATCTTCCTGATCAGCCACAAGCTCGACGATGTCTTGGCGCTGGCCGACCGCGTGACCGTCCTGCGGCGTGGCCGCGTGGTCGACACGATGCCCGCGAGCGACGCGACGAGCGAGTCGATAGCCGAGCTGATGATCGGCAAGCTCGCCGTCGAGGCCGCGGCCGAGGCGATCATCGCCGGCGCCGACCCGACGGTGCACGCGGGCGATGCCCCCGTGCTCGAGGTGACGGACCTCTGGGTCCGCGGCGAGCGGGGGACTGACGTTGTGAAGGGCGTGACGCTCTCGCTGCGGGCAGGCGAGGTGCTGGGAATCGCGGGCGTCGAGGGCAGCGGTCAGGTCGAGCTGACCGAGGCGCTCTTCGGCGCCCGCCCGCTCGAGCGCGGGACCGTTCATCTGCGCGGCGAGGACATCTCGGCCCGGACCCTCAAGGATCGGCAGGCGCGCGGCATGTCATACGTGCCCGCAGACCGCCGTGATGCAGGTCTCGTCGGCGCGCTGAGCGTCGCCGAGAACACCGCGCTTGCGACCATCGGCCATGCGCAGTTCAGCCGATTCGGCGTGCTGCGTCCGGGCGCCATGCGCAAGCGCGCGAACGAGCTCATCGAGGAGTTCGACATCCGCGTGCCGACCTGCGACGTGGCCGTCAGCACGCTGTCGGGCGGCAACCAGCAGAAGGTCCTGCTTGCCCGGGAGATGTCCCGCGACCTGAGCGTCCTTGTCTGCTGCTACCCGACTTGGGGCCTTGACTTCGCGGCGGCGGAGTCGATCCGGGGCCAGATCCTGAAGCTGCGCCAAGCAGGGGCAGCGATTCTCTACGCGTCGGTCGACCTCGACGAGCTGCTGCGCGTCACGGACCGCATCGCCGTTCTCCACCACGGCCGGCTGACAGGCGAGCTTCCGACCTCGGAGGCGACGGCTGAGCGACTCGGCCTGCTCATGACCGGGAGCGTCGCCGCATGACCAGGGAGCGC
>JAWVFZ010000431.1:0-2710 GCA_033855555.1 Solirubrobacteraceae bacterium | reverse complement strand
GCGCCGGCATCTACCTCGACATCACGGTCGTCCCCAAGAAGCGCGTGCACGAGGCGCTGCGCGAGATCGTCAACATCGGCAAGGACTTCGCCGGCGTCGACATCACCGCCGAGCCGATCCTCATCCGGCCCGGCCAGCACTACATCATGGGCGGCGTCAAGACCGATATCGACGGCGCAACGCCGATCGAGGGCCTGTATGCCGCGGGCGAGGTCGCCTGTGTCTCGGTCCACGGCGGCAACCGCCTCGGCGCCAACTCGCTGCTCGACACGCTGATCTTCGGCCGCCGCGCCGGTGAGCATGCGGCGGCGCGCGCCACGTCGATGACGATGCCCGAGGTCGGCGACGGGCAGCTGCGCCGCGACGTCGAGTGGATCGACGACATCATCGCCCGGCCCAACGGCGGCCGCCGGATCAGCGAGATCAAGGACGAGCTCGGCACGATCATGAACAAGTACGTCGCCGTGTTCCGCGACGAGCACGGGCTCAACCAGGCCCACGAGGTCGTCCGGCGCCTCAAGGAGGAGGCGAAGACCGCCTACATCGACGATCGCGGCACGGTCTTCAATCAAGACGTGCTGGGAGCGATCGAGCTCGGGTACATGCTTGATTGTGCAGAGGCGACCGTCGTCGCGGCGATCGAACGCAAGGAGTCGCGCGGCGCGCAGTACCGCACCGACTTCCCCGAGCGCAACGACGACGAATGGCTCAAGCACATCGACATCAACAGCAATGGGGATGAGACGCCGCAGGTGAGCTACTCGCCCGTGACGATCACCCAGTGGCAGCCTGAGGAGCGCAAGTACTGATGGCCGAGATTCACAAGGAGCCCCAGGAATACACCCTGCGCATCCGCCGCTTCGATCCGGAGTCCGGCGACGCCGCGTACTGGGACGAGCACACGATCGAGCTCGAGCCCCATCGCTCCGTTCTTGAGGGCATTCTGCAGGCCAGGGCGCGCTTCGACGGCTCGATCGGCATCCGCTGCTCGTGTCGCGCCGCGATCTGCGGCTCGTGCGGGGTGCGCATCAACGGCCAGCCCGGCCTCGCCTGCCACACGCACCTCGACAAGGCCGAGGCCTCCTCGCGGGACGGCGTCATCGAGGTCGAGCCGATGGGGAACATGCCCGTCCTGAAGGACCTCATCGTCGACATGGACGCGGTCCACTGGAAGAAGATCCAGCGCGTCACCCCATGGCTCATCAACAAGGAGCCGATCCCCGAGCGCGAGTACATCGTGCCGGCCAAGAACATGGTCGACGTCACGCAGTCGATGGCGTGCATCCAGTGCGGCGCGTGCGTCTCGGACTGCCTCTCGATGGAGGTCGACCCGCTCTTCATCGGCCCGGCCGCCCTCGCCAAGGCCTACCGCTTCGCCGGCGACCCGCGCGACGCCGAGCACTACGAGCGCCTCAAGGACCTCTCCGAGGATCCGCACGGCATCTACGACTGCACGCACTGCTTCAAGTGCATCGACGCCTGCCCCAAGGGCGTCGCCCCGATGAACCAGATCATGCGCCTGCGCCGCCTGGCGGGCGACGACTTCGGGATCGTCGACCGCAACAACGGCCACCGCCACGAGCAGGCGTTCGTCAGCCTCGTGCGCGACCACGGGCTGCTGTGGGAGGCCGAGCTGCTGCCGCGCTCCTATGGCGGGGATTCGTGGTTCGGCAAGTTCGCGCCGTCCGCCGGCGCAGAGCTCGCGAGCTCGCTGCCGGCGATCACGAAGGCGCTGATCCGCGGCAAGGTGACGCCGATGGGCGCGCTCAAGCCGCACAAGATCCCGAAGCAGGACCTCGCGCAGATCCAGTCGATCTACAAGGAGATCGAGGGGCACGAGGAGCGCTACGAGCTGAACCTGTACATCTCCGGCTACGACGAGGAGAGCCCACCCGGCGAGGGCATGCCCTCGGCCGAACAGGGCCAGCCGGGGATCGAGCCCGAGGAGTCACCCACAAGATGAAGGTCGCCTACTGGCCGGGCTGCGTCAGCCGCGGCTTCACCCCGGAGCTCCACGGCTCGATGGCCAAGGTCGCGCCGCTGCTCGACATCGAGCTCGTGCCGCTCGACCGCGCCTGCTGCACCGGCGCCGGCGTCATCGCCGAGCACAACCAGGAGCTCGCGGACACGCTGAACGCTCGCACGTTCGCGCTCGCCCAGCAGGTCGACGGCGCCGATCTGATGATGAACATCTGCTCGACCTGCCAGGGCGCGCAGACCGAGTGCCAGGAGCGCCTCGACGCGAACGCCGAGTACCGCGACCACGTCAACGGGACGCTGGCCCAGCACGGCCTGAACTACGAGAAGGGCCTCGTCAACAAGAACTTCCTCTGGGTCCTGGTGGAGGAGCTCGGGCTGGAGAACCTCCGCTCGCTGGTCAAGCGGCCGCTCACCGACCTCAAGGTCGGGCCCTTCTACGGCTGCTACATCGTGCGCCCCGTCGACCGCCTCGGCATTGACGACGAGCTCCCCCGCGACACGTACCTGGGCCAGGTCATCGAGGCGCTCGGCGGCACGGTCATCGACTACGCCGGCTCGCACAAGTGCTGCGGCTTCCCGATCATCACCATGAACAAGGAGGCATCGCTCAAGCAGGCGGGCCGCCACCTGGGCGATGCCAAGGACGCCGACGCCGACTGCCTGGTGACGCCGTGCCCTCTGTGCCACCTGAACCTGGACCTTCAGCAGCCGCTGGCCGAGCGCCAGGTCG
>JAWVFZ010000430.1:0-10769 GCA_033855555.1 Solirubrobacteraceae bacterium | reverse complement strand
CGAGCACGCGGTACTCGAACTACCCGTCGCCCTGGTACGGGCTCATCCAGCCAGTGCCATGAGCAAGGAGCGCACCGTCCTCCTGCGGACCACCAGCTTCTCCGTCGAGGCAGGTGAGGCAGCGGTGGGCGCCCGCCCGGCGACTGCCGCTTTGGACGGAGGCTGTTGCACAAACCAGCCATCGCTTCGGTTCATCGATCTGTGATGGGCGACCCATGTTCGGAATCGTCCAGGACGCTCTGAGTGGGCGGCGACGGTCGTTGAGAGCCCGATTCCGGCGCCGTACCTCGCACCGCGCAACGGCCCTGCGCATACGACCCCGTTGTGCAACAGCCTCCGCGAGAAGCGGAAGCAATGCGTTCGCCGCTTCGCATGGAAAGCAGCAGTCGCGACGGTCGAGCGGCCCGCTTCAGCTACCAGGCGAAAGCACAAGCGACGGTTGCGCGCTGTCTCCCCGATCAGCTCGTTCTCGGGCGGCGAGCGCTAGTTGTTAGGTGGATGCCGTCGCGTCACCGCGTGCTCGCGCGTGCGTCGGTTCCGCGGATCGCCGCTGACGGAGATGCTGGAGTGCACCAGCCTGGCGCTCGTCGCTCAGATGACCAGGCCCGCGATCATGAACACGAGACCGGCGACACCGACGATCCCGCCGCCAGCGAGCAGCCAGCGTCGCCGGACGATGATGGAGATCCCCGCCAATACGATCCCGACCTGAAAGCCAATCGTTGACACCTCGAACACGAGGTGACGGTCGTTGGCGTGATCGCGCTCACGTTGGTGAAGACTGATCTGATCGGCCAGCCTCCGATCAATCGGCGCTAGTTCGTTTTCGATGCGGGCGTCAAGCGCCTCGGCCTTGGCAGTGGCCCCCCGCGCGAGCGGACTTCCCACCGCGACGACCCGCAGGATCTGCGCGTTGGAGTCCGCGATGATCCTCTTGACCTCGTTGGCCTCCATGACCGCGGTCGTGTCCGCGACCTTCGTCTCGCCGGTGATCGCCTCCTTGATCGCCTCGTTCGACAGGAACGTGGCGATGGACAGGAAGGCGGCGAGTACCGCAACAAGGATCGCTGCCGTGCGGGCGAGGTTGTCCAGGTCACCATGGGGGAGCCGCTCGAAGCGCTGAAATGATTCGTGAGCTTCCATCGGGACGGCGCCACGCTACTCGATCACGATATGCCGACAACCAGGAGAGGGGCGAGGTCGTCTCCGCCGGCAGATCAGCCTGCAAGCGCTTGCAGATGTGAACCCCTCCAAGGTCGACCTCGTGCTCCATAAGGTCGGTACGGCGAGGCGCGTACCGAGCCGACGAAGGGGATGCCATGTCCGACCCCGAGGTCTTCGTAACCGGCGGCGGCCTCGCCGTTCCCCCGATGAGCCGCCGCTGCGACGTGCTCAGCGACGGGTCAACCAACCTCGACAAGGCCGGCGTCGGCTACCTGGCCGAGCGGCTGGCCCCCACCGGCAAGCAGACGCTGCTCGTCATCCACCGAGACGAGCTCGTCGCCGCGATGCCCCAGCCGATCGTCGTCGAGCGCGCCTCCGTACCCGGCTACTGGTCCTGCTTCGGGGCCTGCTCGTCGGCCTGGTCGGGCCGGTCCTGCGTGGATTCGCTCACGGCGACCTCCTCGGGATGCGGGCACCGGACGTACTACGGCGCCGGCGCGGGCGGGGCCAGGTTGCCCGGCGCGACCGGCACAGCCCGCCGCGTTGAAGCGCCTGAATGGGCCGCCCATCCGCCACACAGCCCGCCGGCGCAGCCTGCCGCGGCCCGCGACGACACCGCAGCCGGCGTAGAGCCGGGCTGTGCCGTGGCTGTCGCTTCGAGGCAGGAGCAGCAGCGCTGCCAAGTCCATGCGCCACCGTCGCAATGGACGAAAAGCGGAAGGCTCGTCAGTTCGGTGCAGATCGTCGTGTGCCGCGTTGCAGCGCCAGGGCGACGCAGCAGCCGGCGGCGACGACCGCGGTGACAATCACCGCTTGAGTGAGCGGTTCCTCAACGCGGTAGCCGGGGGGGCGGGAGTCCCGGGGTACATCGAGCCCTGAGATCGTGTCCACGCCTAATGCTTTCGCTTGGACGGGAACGCTCGGGTGCCGTATACCGCTTCACCGTGTGGCCGTACGTTGCCGAGACGCGGACGCTCGCAATGTTCCGCGCGCTCGGTCGCGTCGGCATCGCAGCTACGCCGGCGGACGCGGTGCGCCCCGGCGCGCCCGTCGCACGGCCTGGGTGGCCGCTGTCGATGCCTCCCACGCGTCGGGCCGCAGCTGTTCGACCCACAGCACGCGGGCGTCGACTTCACCGGGGTTGTTCCATGCGAAGGCAACGTGGGGCTCGACCGTGATCGAGTCGCCGGAGCTCACGACGAGCTCGTCACCGTCCAGCGTGAAAATGATCGTCCCCTCGAGCATGAAGGCGAACGTTTCGCCCGGGCGGGAGTACGTGCCACCGCTGCCCTGAAGCGGCGGCACGATCAACAGCGCGGGCTCGAGCGCACGGCCGGGCCGCACGAGCTCCTCCCAGGTCACGCCGCCATCGAGCACCCCGCGGGCGCGTTCATCGGCGCGTACCACGGCCGAGCTGCCGGCGCGAAACTCCGCCAAGCCGCTCATGGGCATCAGATAGGCGTCCGCGATCCGCGCGATGAGATGGCTCGACGGCTCGCTTTCGCCGCGCTCCAGCGCCGAGAGGTACGCGGGTGAGATGCCGACCCTGGCGGCGGCGTCCTTCAGCGACAGCCCCCGATCGCGCCTCGCCCTGCGGAAGCGGTTGGCGGTCCACGCCCGCTTCGCGCCGTCGGTTCGATCAGCGGCGAGCGACGTTCGGATCGCGGCCGTGTTCCAGCCGTAGCGCTTGCGCAGCTCCGCCACCTGCCGGGCCCGTTCGATGTCACGGCTGGAATAGCGGCGCTGGCCGCCCGGGGTGCGGCCGGGATCCAGGAGGCCTTGCACCTCCCAGAGCCGGAGGGTCTGAGCGCTCACGTTCACCGCCTCGGCCGCCGCTCCGATGGTGACGAAGTCCTCTTCCTGCACCGGTGCCATGCGCGATGCAGTGTACAGCCGAGGAGCCGAAGCGGCCCGACGAACCTACAAGTCGTCAATAAGTCCTCCTTGACGGACCTACAAGTCAGATGTAGGTTTGCGGAGTCACTTCGGGCTCAGGAGAGAGATCGCCATGACAGCACACCCAGTCGGCACGCGCAGCGAGCGCGGGACGCCGGCGCCACCGCGGACGCCGGCGGCAGACGCCGCCAACGAGCTTTGGCATATCGAGCAGCACGGGATCGACGCCATTCCAGACGACGAACGCAGCGGCAGCGCCCGCGAGCTGTTCTGGGTCTGGCTGGGAGGTAACGTCAGCCTGACCTACATCATCATCGGAGGCGCAATGGTCGCCCTCGGGCTGGGCTTCTGGGGCGCCGTCGCGGCGATCGTGCTCGGGAATTTGCTGTTCATCGTCGTCGGGCTCGGGGGCGTCGCCGGCCCTCGAGCGGGCACAGCGACGATGGTCGTCTCACGAGCCGCGTTCGGCTTGCGTGGCAACCTGGTCCCGACGCTGCTGGCCTGGCTGACCGTGGTCGGCTGGCAGGCCGTCTTCCTGGTGTTGAGTGCCTTCGCGACGTTCTCGCTGGCCGGCGAGGTCGGCATCCACACAGGCACGGCCGTAAAGCTGATCCTCCTTGCGGGGCTCGTGGTGGTCACGTACGGCGCAGCGGTGCTCGGCCACGCGACGATCCTGTTCCTGCAGAAGATCTTCACGTACCTGCTGGGCGCGATCATGATCGGCGTAGCGATCCAGGTCGCCCTGAAGGCCAACGTGCACTACAAGCCCGAGGGCCTGGCGGCGTCGACCAAGCTCGCCACGTTCTGCCTCGGCACCATGATCGTTGCTGCGCTGCCGCTCTCGCTGGCGAACTACCCGTCGGACTACAGTCGCTACCTGCCTCGCGACACGTCCGCGCGAGCGATCGTGGGCTGGACGGTGCTCGGCAACCTCATCCCCGCCATCGCGATCTCGATCGTCGGCGTGCTGGCCGCGGGGGTCGCCGATCTGAGCGACCCGGTCGCCGGCCTGAAGCCGCTGCTCGCCTCGTGGTACTTCGTACCGTTCCTGATCGTGGTGATCGGCGGTTCGATCACCAACAACTTCCTCAACACGTACACGTCGGGCCTGACCCTGCTCGCGCTCGGTGTCCGACTCCCGCGCTGGAAGACCATCATCATCGACGCCGTGATCGCCACGGGCCTGTCGGTCTACGCGATCTTCTTCTACGACTTCACGACGGCGTTCACGAACTTCCTCTCGCTGACGGTCGCCTGGCTAGCGCCGTGGTGCGCGATCTTCCTCGTCGACGGCCTGATGCGCCGCTTCCGGTACCGCACCGAGGACCTGCTGGCGAGCCGGGACGGTCGCTATTGGTTCGCGGGCGGCGTCAACCGCGCCGGGGTGGCCAGCTTCCTGCTCGGTGCGCTCGCGACGTTCTTCACGACCAACGCGACGAAATGGCAGAGCCCCATCTCCACCCATCTGCTCGGCGGAGCGGACCTCAGCATCCCCGTCGGGATGCTCCTCGCCGGCGGCATGTACTTCGTTCTCCAGCGACGCAGCCCGGCGATGCTGCCGGACCGAGAGCCGGTGGTAGTGGGCCAGAGCGCATGAGCTGGTTTCAGACCCGCGAGCTGCATCCCGGCGTGTGGCTCGTGGCCGAGCCGTCCCACGTCAACTCATGGCTGGTCGCCGGCGAGGACCGCGCCGTGCTGCTGGACACCGGCCTCGGCATCGTCTCGATCCGTCCCGTGGCCGAAGCGCTCACCGACCGCCCGGTGAGCGTGCTCAACACGCACGCACACTTCGATCACATCGGCGGCAACCACGAGTTCGAAGAGATCGCCATCCACGAGCTGGGGGCGGCGCTTCTCGAGCAGGAGCCGCCGTCCGCGCTGCTTGCCGAATATCTCGCCTACACCCGCCGGCTGATGGCGGTGACGGACGCCTATCGCCGCACCGATCGGGCGTTCCTCCATCTGCTCAGCCCCGACAGCGATCCTCAGCCGTTCCCGGAGGACTTCGACCCTGCCAACTGGCGGATCCCCGCCACTCACCCGACGCGCACGTTGCGCGACGGCGACACGGTCGACCTCGGTGGGCGCAAGCTGACCGTGCTGCATACCCCTGGCCACTCGCCTGACAGCATCTCGCTGCTCGACGAGCATGCGGGGCTCCTTTTCGCGGGCGACACCATCAACACGGGTCCGATCTACGCCCAGCTCCCGGACTCCGACCTGGCCGCGTTCGCGGAGTCGACCCGGCTTCTGGCGGACCTGAGGCACGACGTGCGGTCAGTGCTCGTCCACCACTTCGGGAGGGTCGCCGTCGAGCCGGCATTTTTGACGAGCGTCGCGGAGGCGTTCGAACAGCTGTGTAGCGGGCCGCAGCGCAGCGTCGAAGCAACGGACTGCCTCGGTCGTGACGTACGCGAGGTCCGCTTCGCCGGCTTCTCGGTGCTGCTGCCCGCCGAGACCGGCGATACGCGCTAGACGGAGCCACCTCGACACCGCACCTCAGCCAGGCCGGCAGGGTTGTCCGATCGGATGGATCTATGCGCCACGGTCCACGCGAAGTGAAGCCCAGTCGGCTACAACGGGCCTGATGGCTCGCGGCCGCTCTCGCTACGACGCTCCTCGACGCCGTGCGGGATCGGTGCTGTTCGAGAGCGGCATGTCGCGCTCGCGGCGCGGCCGCAGATCGACACCCGGCGGCTGGATGCGGGTGCTCGCGCTGCTCGCCCTGGCGGCGGCGGCCGTCGGTGGCGTGGTCGTTTGGCGCTCGCACACGGGCGCGGGCGCCGATCGGCGCGATGCCGCCCGACGCTTCGCCGGGGCGTGGGCGCGGCGCGATGCGACGGCGATGTGGCGCGCGCTGACGCCGCGGTCGCGGGCGGCGCATCCCGTCTCCGCTTTGACCGCGTCCTACCGCCAAGCCGATCGGGCGGCCGGCGTGCAGTCGGTTCGGATCGCCGGCGCCGGGGCGGAGCACGGTGGCGCCGTCGCGTTGAACGCGATCGTCCGCACACGCGATTTCGGGACGCTGCGCGGCCCGGTGCGCCTGCCGGTCTCCGGCAGCGGCAGCTCCGCCGGCGTGGACTGGGACGCGTCGCTGTGGCTTCCCGGCCTGCGGCGCGGCGAGGCCGTGCATAGGCGCGCCGGGCGCGCGCCGCAGCGCGCCTCTGTGCTCGCCGCGGGCGGCACGCGGCTGGACGCAACGGCGCTGGGTGCGTCGATCGCCGGGCACGCGGGGCCGGGCGCGACCGGCTTGGAGCGCCTCTACGACCAGCGCCTCGGCGGCCATCCCGCCGAACAGCTGCTGTTCGGCACCCGCGTCGTGGCTCGCGTGCAGGCCGTGCGCGGCCGCTCGGTGCACACGACGATCAGGCCATCGCTCATGCAGCGTGCGGCGGCGGCGCTGGGCAGCAAGCTTGGCGGCGTGGCGGTCGTGCGCCCGCGCGACGGCGCGGTGCTCGCGCTGGCGGGGCTCGCGGTGTCCGCTCCCCAGCCGCCGGGCTCGACGTTCAAGATCGTCACGGTCTCGGCCGCGCTCGCGCACGGTCTCGCTACGCCGTCGACCGCGTACCCGATCCGCACGTTCGCGACGCTGTCCGGGGTCAAGCTGCGCAACGCGTCGGGCGAGGCGTGTGGCGGCACGCTGACGCGGGCCTTCGCGGAGTCGTGCAACTCGGTTTTCGCCCCGCTCGGTGCCAGGATCGGAGCGCGCCGACTGGTCGCGACGGCCCGCGCGTTCGGGTTCGGCGAGCGCCTCAAGATCCCGGCCGCCAAGCCGAGCACGATCTCGCCGGTGGCGAAGCTGCCCGACAGCCTCGCCGTCGGCGCGGCGGCGATCGGCCAGGACCGCGATCTCGCCACGCCGCTGGAGATGGCCTCGGCCGGCGCGACGATCGCCGCCGCGGGGCGCCGCGCGCAGCCGCGGATCGCGACGCTCGAGCCGGTTCGCCGGCGGCGCGTCATCTCCTCGAAGGTGGCCCACCAGGTGCGCGCGATGATGCTCGACGTCGTGCGCTCGGGGACCGGCGCGGCAGCAGCGATCCCCGGCGTCGAGGTCGCGGGCAAGACCGGTACCGCGGAGCTGCGACCGAACTCGCACAACCCCAAGGACGCCGACGCCTGGTTCGTCGCGTTTGCGCCAGCGAGACACCCGAAGGTCGCCGTTGCCGTGATGCTCGTCGGCGCGGGGTTCGGCGGCACCGCGGCCGCACCAATTGCCCGGCAGGTTCTCCAGGCCGCGCTCGGTCGCTGATCTGCCGACCGAGGTTCCGTCTCGGTTCACGAGCCGCTAAGCCGTGATGTCCGACGCCACGGTACGCGCCACGTCGCGCATCGCCGTGAGTCCCGGGAGTGTCGCGTCGCGCCGCCAGACCAGTACGACCTGCGCCGTCTCGTCGCGCAGCGGCACGAACCGTACGCCGCCTTCGCGCAGCGTTCGCGCCGACAGCGACAGCCGCGTGATCCCGACGCCGGCTGCGACCAGGGCGAGCAGGTTCTGCGGCGACGTCCCGCGCTCGACGACGTCTGGCGTGAACCCAGCGCGCGCGAAGTCCTCGTCGTACTGCGCATGCCACGGCGGCCACGACGATCGGCGCGTCAGGACCCACTTCTCGCCGGCGAGGTCCGACAGCGCAAGCGACTCGCAGTCCTGGAGCGGATGTCCCTCCGGCAGCACTGCGGCGACCGGCTCGCGCAGGAGGGTCTCGGTCGCGAGGTCGTCGACCAGAGGCGGCCGACTCACGCCCGCGTCCAGCGATCCGTCGCGCAGCCCGCCGACCAGCTCGGCGATCGTAACGTCCTCGGTGCGCAGTGCGATACCCGGATGGCGTGCGCGCATCTCGCGCACCAGTGGTGGCATCAGCGCGTTGGCCACCGAGGACAGGAAACCGACGCGTAGATCCGCGCGCTCGCCGGCAGCGGCCAGCGTGACCGCGTCCATGCCGCGCTCGGCGCGCGCGAGGATGGAGCGCGCCTCGCGCAGCAAGACGGTCCCGACCGGCGTGAGCGCCACGCCGCGCGGGCTGCGCACGAGCAGCGGCGCGCCGACTTGCGCCTCCAGCGTCCGCATCTGCTGGGAGAGCGATTGCTGAGCGAGGTGAAGGCGGACACCTGCCTTCGTAAGGCTGCCCTCCTCGGCGATGGCGACGAACGACCGCAGCTGGCGCAACTCCGGCATCACGCCCGTAGCCTACCTACGCCACAGGCCCAGCCTGTGGCCTTCCAGGCAATCGGTGTTTCCTCAGGCCGCCGAGCCGGACGTACGTTGTGGCCATGACCCGCGCTCCCCGCACCTGGATGATCACCGGCACCTCGACAGGCTTCGGCCGCACGCTCGCCGAGGCCGCGCTGGCTGCCGGCGACAACGTCGTCGCCACCGCACGCCGTCCCGAGACGCTCGACGATCTTGTCGCCGCCGCCCCGGACCACGTCCTGGCCGTCGGCCTCGACGTCACGCGCTCTGACCAGATCGCGCAGGCCATGGACGCGGCGCTTGCGCGCTTCGGCCGCCTCGACGTGCTCGTCAACAACGCCGGCTTCGGGACGGTCGGCGCGGTCGAGGAGATCGACATGGAGGACTTGCGCCAAGTCATGGACACCATGTTCTTCGGCGCCGTGGCGCTCACGCAGGCGGCCCTGCCGCAGCTGCGCGCGCAGGGCTCCGGCGCCATCGTGCAGATGAGTTCGATGGGCGGCCAGGTCGCCCCGCCCGGCTTCGGCGCCTACTGCTCGGCCAAGTACGCACTGGAGGCGATGTCGGAGGCACTGGCCGCCGAGGTGGCGCCGCTGGGCATCCAGGTCCTGATCGTCGAGCCCGGCGCCTTCCGGACTGCGTTCGGCGGCGCCGGCATGCAGCGCTCGCGCACGATCGACGCCTACATCTCGACCGTCGGCCCGACGCGCGCAGCGGTCGACAGCATGGACGGCACGCAGCCCGGCGACCCCGTCAAGGCCGCCGCCGCCGTGCTCGACGCCTTGGACGCCGACGACGCGCCGCTGCGCCTCGCGCTCGGCTGCGACGCGGTGGACTCGATCGCCGCCGCCCTGGACGCGCGCCGCGCCGACCTCGTCCGCTGGGAGCGTGTGAGCCGGGACACGGCGCTGGACGACGCCGCGGCGCCGGCGACGGCCTGAGCGCGTGCGCGTTCCGTGATCGACCGTCACGCACGAGCGGGGCCACGGTGTGCCGAAGCGCCGACGGCATGCCGGCAAGCGCGGGCTCCGAGCGCTAGCACGCCAGGGCCTGGGCCCGCCCACAGGCGATTCGCTGACCGTCCATGCGCCGCTCCCCAACCCGTCGGTGACCACCGCGTTGAAGGGGGACATGAAGACGACCCCTGCTCTGCTCATCCTTGCCGCCGCGGCCGCGATCCCAGTGGCCGCCGGAGCGGCCAAGCCGCCAAGCAACTCGACGGTCACCGCCATCGCGGCACCGAGCGTCGTGACCTTTGGGACGCCCGCGAAGGTCTCGGGAACGACGGCGCCCACCACAGCAGTCACCCTCCAGGCAGACGCCTTCCCCTACGACGGCAACTTCTCCAAGGTCGCGTCATCGACCAGCGACGCCAGCGGCGCCTACGCCTTCTCGGTCACCCCCGCCGACGGCACGCATTACCGCGTCACCGCAAAGCTCAGCCCGCCGGTGACCAGCCCCATCGTCGCGCTCGGCGTCCGGTGGCACATCACGCTGAAGGTGAGCACGCGCTCGCCGTCCGCCGGGTCGAAGGTCCGCTTCTCCGGAACCGTTGCGCCGGGCCATACCGGCCAGCCGGTGCGCGTCCAGAAGCGCACCGCGAGCGGCTTTCGCACCGTCGCCGGCACGACGCTGTCGGCGGGGCTCAACAACACGTCCGTGTACTCGATTCGAGTGCGGGTCAGGCGCAGCGGGACCTACCGCGTCCAGGTCGCTTCCGACGGTTCGCGACAGGCCGCCACCAGCAGCAAGCGCAAGCTGACCGTGCGCTGATTCGGACCTGCCCTCGAGCTGCTGCATCTGTTGCGCCAGAGAAGACCAGAGGTCGGCGGGCTGGGGGAAGCCCGCACCTGGCACCCTGAGGAGTCCGATGCACTGATGCGACAGCCCACCGGGAGATCGACTCTTATGCCTGAACCCTTCACGAAAGTCAGCTTGGCCGTGGTTGACGACGCGGCCCCGGGAAACGGGTTTGGCGATCGTTGGGAAGCGCGGGTTGCGCGCGACGCGCTGGCTGCTGAGCGCACCGGCGTCACGCTCTTTCGCCTGCATCCCGGCAAGCGCAGCCCATTCACACATCGCCATACCGACGCCGAGGAGATCTATGTCGTTCTCAGCGGAAGCGGCCGGGTCAAGCTCGACGACGAGCTCTTCGACGTCGGTCCGCTGGACTCCATACGCGTAGCGCCCGCGACGCCGCGGGCGTTCGAGGCCGGACAGGATGGCTTGGAGTTTCTCGCCTTCGGTCCTCACCACCCCGGAGATGGCGAGCCGGTCGAAGACCCCTGGACCGACCAATAGACAACGCCGTCGGGCCGGCACTGGCTTTGCTGGGAGGGCCTTGGTAACACGACGACCCGCCGGCCTGTGGTTGTGGGGGGCGCCGGGCGTGATGCCTCAGACGGTGCGGGGTCGCCATGGCTCGTGCTCGTGCGCGAGCCAGACCAGCTCGGGGTCGAGCGCACGCACCCGCAGCTGGCCTTCGGTGTGCGGCTCGTCGAGCTCGCCGAACCAAACCGCC
>JAWVFZ010000429.1:0-2742 GCA_033855555.1 Solirubrobacteraceae bacterium | reverse complement strand
TCGCAGTAGACGAGGTCGGCCTGCTCGAGCGCGGAGCGCAGCGCGGGAATCTCACGCGATTGGTTGAGGACGTGCGCGTTGACGTACATCACGCGCCGCGGCGGGCCGCCGGCGCCGACCCAGCCGGTGATGCGGCGCATCAGCTCGGCAGGGCGCCCGAGATCGATCGGGATGTCGAAGATGCGGGCCCGGTCGGGCTCGGCGGGCAACGCCGCTTCGCGCCAGAACTGCCCCTCGTCGAGTCCGATCGCGGTTGTTGCCATACCCCCTCAGCCCTTCCTGCGTTCCGGCACCCCTACCGCCGCGGAACAGTAGCGCGGCCGTAGGCTGTCGGCGCCATGTCGGCTGTTGCCATCGACGCACGCGACGCATTCATCGAGCCGCTGCGCGGATGGGGCCGCTACGCCAAGGAACTCATCGGCCATTTGCCGCCGGAGCTGGAGACCCGCGTCTTCGAACATGGCGACGCCGGCCCCGAGGTCTGGTTCGAGCAGGTCAGCCTGCCGCGCGCGCTGCGCCGCGAGCGGGCGGCGGTGGTCCACGCGACGAACTGCTTCCTGCCACTGCGCCGTCCGTGTCCCGGCGTCGTGACCATCCACGACCTCGCCTTCGAGGACCACCGCGACGACTTCGCCGCGGTGACCGGAGCCAAGTACCGCTTCTTCGCCCCGCGCGCCGCCCGCAGCGCGCAGCGCGTGATCTGCGTGAGCGAGTTCACCGCCGGCGACGTCGTGCGCCGCTACGGGGTCGATCCCGCGCGCATCCGCGTGATCCCCAACGCGCCGTCGCTGGCGGTCGGCGACGCGCCCGTGCCGGAGGGCGAGCCCTACCTGCTGGCCGTCGGCGACCTGCGCGCCAAGAAGAACCTGCGCCGCCTGGTGGAGGCGTGGGACGCACTGGGCACCGGGCACCGCCTGGTCCTCGCGGGGCTCGGCGAGCTGCCCGGGCTTCCGGCCGCGGTCGAGACGGTCGGCTACCTCGACGACGAGCGCCTCGACGCGCTGATGCGCGGCGCCGACGTCGTCGTGCACCCTTCGCTGCACGAGGGCTTCGGGCTCGTCGTGCTCGAGGCGATGGCGCGCGGTGTCCCCGTTGCCGCAGCCGCTGCGACCGCGCTGCCCGAGACCGGTGGCGATGCCGCGGTCTACTTCGACCCGCTCGACGTCGCCTCGATGACCGCCGCGATCCGCGAGGCGCTCGCGTCGCGCGACGACCTCGCTGCGCGCGGCCGCGAGCGCGCCGCGCAGTTCTCCTGGCGGCGCACCGCCGACGAGACGACCGCCGTCTACCGCGAGCTCCTTTGACCTCGCGATCGTTGCCGATGCTGTGGGTCAGACCCTGACCACGATCCTGATGCTGAGCGTCGACGAGGCGCGCCTGCTCGAGCACTCGCTGCCCGCCGCCGTTGCGCAGGGCGGGCCGGGCGAGGTCGAGGTCGTCGTGATCGACAACGCCTGCACGGACCGGACCGCGACGCTCTGCGAGGAGCACGGCGCCCGGCGCATCGCGCTGCGCGAGCGCCGCTCCTACGCGGCCGCGATCAACGAGGGGCTGTCGGCGACCGACGATCCCGCGGTGCTGCTGCTCAACGCCGACTGCGTCCTCGACGCGGGCTTCCTGGCGGCCGCGCGGCCGCGGCTCGACGAGCGCGGCGTGGGCTCGGTCGCGCCGCTGCTGCTGCGCGCGACCGGGATGGAGGCGGCCGATCGCCTGGACATCGTCGACGCCGCGGGCATGACGATCGACCGCCGTCGCAAGAACTCGCTCGTCGGCCACGGCGAGCCGGCGGCGGCGCACCAGCGCCCGCGCGCGGCCTTCGGCGGCGACGGCGCGTGCGTGCTCTATCGCCGCGACGCGCTCAACGCCGTCGCCGTCGGCTCGGAGGTCCTCGACGAGGACATGGAGCTCTGGGCCAGCGACGCCGACCTCGCGTGGCGCGTTCGCGACGCCGGCTGGCGCTCGGTCTTCGAGCCGTCGGCGCGCGCCTGGCACGTGCGCTTCTACAGCCCCGACAACCGCGCCCTGCTCGCCCCCGAGCACCGGCGCCTGCAGTTCCGCAACCGCCTGCTGATGCTCGCCAAGAACGAGACCTGGCGGGGCTTCGCGCGCGACGCGCCGTTCATCCTCGGCTACGAAGTGCTCGCGCTCGGCCATGCGCTGCTGCGCGAGCGCACGCTGCTGCGCGGCTACGTCGACGCCGCACGGCTGCTGCCGGGCGCCCGCGCGCGCCGGGCGGCGCGCGCTATCGGGGCGCGCGGGCGATGACCATCATCCGGTCGCGGAAGTCCGGCGCCCACATGCGCCCCGCCACGCGCGCCGCCCGGGCGCCGCGGACGAGCCCGCGCCCGGCCGGCTTCGAGTAGCCCTCGATCCGCGACAGGTAGTACTCGACGCTGAACGCCTTGGGCGCCGTCGCCGTCTCGAGCACCTCGAAGCCGTGGCGCTGGAGCAGCGTCGCGATCGAGGCGCGCGTGAAGTACTGGACGTGGGTCGGGATCACCGACCACCACCGGGCGCCCAGCGTTCGGGCCAGTCGCGAGCCGGCGTCGGGCAGCGCGAACCAGGCGACGCCGCCGGGCGCCAGCAACGAGGCGATGCGGTCCAGCGCCTCGCCGGGCCGCGGCAGGTGCTCGATCACGTCGCCGAGCACCACTGCGTCGAAGTGGTGCGCGGGCAGCGGCGCGGTGAAGAGGTCGTCGGTGCGCACATCGAGGCCGAGGCGATCGCGCGCGTAGGCCGAGG
>JAWVFZ010000428.1:0-6877 GCA_033855555.1 Solirubrobacteraceae bacterium | reverse complement strand
TGCGGAAGGACTCCTCGACGCAGAAGCGGCCCGCCTCGGATGCGAAGAGCTTGGCCATGCCGGCCTCGAGGTCGGAGCGCTCGCCGGCGTCCTTGAGGCGCGCGGCCCGCAGCGTGAGCAGGCGGGCTGCGTCGACCTGGGTGGCCATGTCGGCGAGCTTGAACTGGATCGCCTGGTGCTCGGCGATCGGCTTGCCGAAGGTCTTGCGCTCCTGGGAGTAGCGCAGCGCCAGCTCCAGCGCGCGCTGGGCGATGCCGACGCCGCGGGCCGCGACGTTGGCGCGCCCGACCTCGAGCGCATCCATCATCTGGGCGAAGCCCTTGTTGAGGCCGGCCTCCTCGCCGCCGAGGATCTGCTCGGCCGGACAGCGGTAGCCGTCGTAGACCAGCTCGGTGGACTCGACGCCCTTGTAGCCCATCTTCTTGAGCTGCGGCGGCACGTTGAGGCCCTTGTACGGACCCTCGTTCTCGTGCTTTCCCGGTTCCTTCTCGGTGATGAAGCAGGTCATGCCGCGGTGACGCGGCTCAGCTTCGGGGTCGGTCTTGACGAGCACGAACACCAGGTCCGAGCGCAGGCCGTTGGTGACCCACATCTTCTGGCCGTTGATCTCGTAGACGCCGTCCTCGACCTTCTTGGCCGCGGTCTTGATCGCCTGCACGTCGGAGCCGAGCTCGGGCTCGGAGAGGCTGAACGCCGCGCGGATCTCGCCGGTGGCCATGCGCGGCAGGTACTTCTGCTTCTGCTCGTCGGTGCCGTACTTCATGAGCAGGTATGAGCCGATGAAGTGCGTGTTGATGATGCCGCTGACGGAGATCCAGCCGCGGCTGAGCTCCTCGACGATCATCACGTAGGTCGTCAGGTCGAGCCCCATGCCGCCGTACTCCTCGGGGATCGTCACCCCGAAGAGGCCGAGCTCCTTCATCTGCTCGACGATGTCCGTCGGGAACTCGTCCTCGTGGTCGAAGTGCTCGGCGTTGGGGAGGATCTGCTCGTCAGCGAACTGGCGCACCATGTCGCAGATCGCGCGCTGTTCGTCCGTCTTGTCAAGGGGGTTCATCGCTACGGCCATCTCGGTCTCCGGCATGTTCGTGGTCAAGCTCTCAGAGGCGATGAACATTACCCCCGAACCTGTGCAATGGCGTTACCGGATAAGCCCTCGATCAGCCGTCGATCTCGCTAGGTCCCCGGGCTGACAGGCCGGATCCTTGCGCCATGAGCAACGACAGGTTCGCAGTGTCGGTCAAGGATGCCGCCGGTGCGTACGTGAGGGCCAACGACGCCTTCATCGCGCTTCTCGGCGTGGAGCCGGACGACCTCCCCGGTCTCCGCGACGACGAGGTCCAGCCCCGCGACGTCGCCGGGGCCCTCGCGACGAATGACCGCGCCGCCCTCGCCGCGAGCGGACCGCTCCTCGTGGAGGAGCAGGTGTGCGACCGCATCGGCCGCCGGCACGTCGCCGCCTGCCGGTTCGTCACCGCAGAGGACGGCCGGGCGCTCCTATGGCGCGTGAGCGGGCCGCCCGAGCACGCCGCCGAGGTGGCGGCGGAGGCCGAGCGGCTGAGGCTGGCCGTGGGGGCCGTGGCGCCGGCCGACCCCTCGACGGCCGACCGCGAGCGCACCCGTGAGCGCATCGGCAGGCTCGAGGCCTCGCTGGCCGAGGCCCGCTCGCTCGCGGCGCTGCCCGACCCGCGCTCGCAGGCCGCGCTGCGCGCGCTCGCGGGCGTCGCCGAGGTGCTCCGCGAGCCGCTCGAGATCGCGCCCGCATGCCGTGCCGTGGCCCAGCGCCTGGCCGGCGCGCTGAGCTTCGACGCCGCCGTGACGTGGCGCCCGGCGCGGATGGGCGGCGTGGAGTGCTCGTCGGTGTGGACGGGGCCCGCGCTCTCGCGCGACTTCGAGGACTCCTGCTGGCACCGGCGCCGCGCGCCGGTCGAGGAGCTGACGTGGGAGTCACACGCCGACGAGTCGCACGGCATGCGCACGATCGTGACCATCGCGCTCGCCCACGGCGGCGCGATCGAGCTCTTCGCCCAGGACAGCCGCGAGCCGGAGCCCGAGACGCTGTTGGCACTCGAGGCGGCGACCCATCAGCTTGCGATCGTGCACCGGCTGACGCAGCTCGCCCGGCAGCCGCGGTGGGAGACGCTGGCGCTGCCGTCGTAGGCCGATCTACGGCCCGGTGAAGTCGCCGCGCAGCGCGGCGACGACGCGGTCTGCCGCGAGCCGTGACCCGGTGCCGTTGAGGTGCACGCCGTCGGCCTGGCGGACGATCTGCTCGCGGCCACCGACGCTCATCGCGTCGCGGTAGTGGCCGCCGGGGGTGAAGATCGCGCCCATGTCGAGGATCCGGACCTGGGCGCGGTACGGGCTCGCGGCGGTGTAGAGCGCGGCATTGACGACCCGTGCGATGTCCTGGCGCGCCTTCGAGCGCGGCGCCGGGAGCAGCAGCCAGAACACGCGCGCGACGCCACCGCGCCGGTAGGTGTCCATCATCCTGCGCGCCCGGTAGGCGTACTCCGCGGCCCAGGCCGCCGTGCAGCACTTGACCTCACCTGCGGCGACCTTCATCGGGAAGCCTTCGTTGGCGCCCATGAACATCACGACCGCGTCGGGGCGGTCCTTCTTGACCTGCAACAGCGACAGCTTGCCCCAGTCGACGAGTGACGTGTCGGAGATCCCGGTGCCGATGTGGGCGTCGCGGAACACCTTGATGCCCTTGGGCGTCAGGCTGCGCGCGACCTCGGCGTCCAGCGGCTGGGACATCGAGTCGCCGGTCACCAGCACGGTCTTCAGCGGCCGCGGCGACGGCGGCTTCTGCCCCAGCGCCCGCGGGTCGAAGGCGTCGGGCGTGACCGGCGGGACGCCGCCGGCCGTGGCGGTGCGCGAGCCGGCATTGGCGAATGAGCCCGCGCCGCCACCGCTGAGATCCTCGCCGGGCTTGAGCGCCTTGGAGAGCGCGCTGGCGGCGTCCGCGAGCGGCAGGCGGTCCGCGAGCCAGCCGGCGGGGTTCCCGACGGCGAGCACGAGCGTGCGCTCCCAGCCGGCGGACATCTCGTTGCCGGAATGGCGAACCGACCGCCCCTCCGCGAAGGTCAGCAGCAGCACGGCGAGGCCGCAGCAGATCAGGAGGTCTTTCGGTCGGTGGCGCATCAGAACTGGAAGTAGATGAACGGTGGGACGGCCTGGCCGGGAACGGTCGCGCCGACCACGGCGATGCAGGTTGCCAGGCCGAGGCCCAAGGCCGCCGGGCTGAGGTTCTCGAACCGCATGCGCAGCGCCTCGATCGGGCGCTCGGGGATGAGCTGGAGCCCGAACACCAGCAGCAGCGCGATGACCACTCCGGGGTTCAAAAGCGTGAGCGCGCCCGGGTGCACGAGGCGCCCGAGGAATGCCCCGGCGATGTTGAGGTCCGGCGCGCGGAACGGGATCCAGGCGAGGACGACGAGGTTCAGCACGATCAGCCACCCGACCCACGTCGGCGGCGCCTTGACGCGATCGCGAAGGATCCGTTCGGCGCCCAGGTACAGGCCATGCAGGCCGCCCCACAGGACAAAGCCCCATGCGGCGCCGTGCCAGAGGCCGCCCAGCAGCATCGTGATCATCAGGTTGCGCGCGGTCCCCCACTTGCCCTTGCGGTTGCCGCCCAGCGGGATGTAGAGGAAGTCGCGCAGATAGCGGCTCAGCGTCATGTGCCAGCGCCGCCAGAAGTCCCTGAAGCTGGAGGCCCGGTACGGCGAGTGGAAGTTGCGCGGGAAGACGTAGCCCGTGAGCAGGGCGAGCCCGATCGCGATGTCGGTGTAGCCGGAGAAGTCGCAGTAGATCTGGGCCGCGTAGCAGTAGATCGCCAGCCACATGTCGGGCGCGCCGTAGGCCTCGGGGACGGCGAACGTCGGGTCGACCACGTGGCGAGCCAGGAAGTCGGCGATCACGACCTTCTTGACGAGCCCGAGCCCCACGAGGAACACGCCGGTGCCGATCGCGACCTGTGCGGGGTCGCGCGGGCTTGCCAGCTGGGGCAGGAACTCGCGCGCGCGGACGATCGGGCCGGCCACGAGGTGTGGGAAGAAGCTCAGGTAGAGCGCGACGTCGATCGTCTTGGCGCGCTCGCAGAGGCCGCGGTACACGTCGACCGTGTACGAGATCGCCTGGAAGACGAAGAAGCTCAGCCCGATCGGCAGCGCGATCGTCACCAGCGGGATCGGCAGGCCCAGGCCGAACGAGTCCAGCAGGTCGTTCACGTCCTGGGCGAAGAACCCGTAGTACTTGAAGACGCCGAGGGTGAGGAGGTTCAGCACGACCGCGGCTGTGACGATGGCCTTGCGCCTGCGGGCCGAATCGCTGCGGTCGATCAACGTCGCCGCGGCCTGGTTGCCGAGCGTCACGCCTCCCAGGAGCAGGCAGAACTTCGGGTTCGCCGCCGCGTAGAAGACGTAGCTGCAGAACAGGATGAACGGCTTGTGCAGGCGCGGCCTGGACATGAGCAGCCAGTTCAGCGCCAGCACGGGCGGGAAGAAGACGGCGAATTCGATCGACGGGAAGACCATGGTGGCGAAGGGCCGGAAGCGTAGAGTCTCGCTCGGCACAAAACGGCGCTCCCCGGTCGTCGTCGCCGAGGCCGAGCCGCCGCCCACGCCCTAGCATCGCGGACGATGAACCTGTCGCGAGACGTGGTCGACGCCGCCGACCCGCAGCGCCTCGCGCTGGTCGAGCTCGCGCGCGACGGCACCCGCCGCGAGTGGTCCTTCGGCGAGGTCTCGGACCGTTCCGCCCGGCTCGCCGGGCGGCTCGCCGCCGAGGGCGTCGGGCGCGGCGACGTCGTCATGACGCTGATCGGCAACCGGCCGGAATGGGTGTTCGCGATGGTCGCGTGCCTGCGCATCGGCGCGGTGGCGCTGCCCTGCACCGAGCAGCTGCGGGCCAAGGACCTGCGCCTTCGCCTCGACGTCGCGCAGCCGGCGCTCGTCATCGCCGACGAGCGAAACCGCGAGCAACTCCTCGCAGCCGGCGTTTCGTGC
The DNA here is from genome assembly GCA_033855555.1 of Solirubrobacteraceae bacterium. Taxonomy (GTDB): domain Bacteria; phylum Actinomycetota; class Thermoleophilia; order Solirubrobacterales; family Solirubrobacteraceae; genus AC-49. The sequence continues at coordinate 1,865 of JAWVFZ010000428.1, read as the reverse complement.
CCCGTGTTGTACGTCCCGGACGACGCCCTGTTCGCGATCGAGCCCGTCCCGCCGGCCGATGTCCGCGACGACGAACCCGCCCTGCTGACCTTCACCAGTGGCACCACGGGCGAGCCGAAGTGCGTCGTTCACGGCGGCCGCTACGTGGCCGGTCAGCGCGTGCAGGCCGAGCACTGGCTTTGCGCGCAACCCGGCGACCTCGTCTGGTGCACCGCCGCCAGCGGCTGGTCGAAGTCGGCGCGCAACGTCTTCATCGCGCCGTGGATCCGCGGCGCGGCCGCGCTGCTGCATGACGCACGCTTCGACCCGGCAGAGCGCCTGGAGCTGCTCGAGCGCGAGCGCGTCGACGTCCTCTGCATGGCGCCCACGGAATATCGCGTGATCGCCAAGCGCGAGCGGTTGCGCGGCTTCCCGGCCCTACGCGGCATGGTCGCCGCGGGCGAGGCGCTCAACCCCGAGATCCTGCACGCCTGGCACGAGGCGACCGGCCTCTGGATCCGCGACGGCTACGGGCAGACCGAGACGGGCCAGACGACCGGGATGCCGGCGGGCGTCGCGGCGCGGCCCGGGTCGATGGGACGCCCGCTGCCGGGGGTCGGGTTGTCGGTGCACGACGGCGAGCTCGTCGCCGATCCGGCGAGCGTGCCGACGTTCTTCCTGGGCTACCTGGGCGAGGACCGCTGGGATCGCCGGGAGCCCTGGCACACCGGCGATCGCGTCACGCAGGACGAGGACGGCTTCCTCTACTTCGAGGGCCGCGCCGACGACGTCATCATCTCGGCCGGCTATCGGATCGGACCGTTCGAAGTCGAATCGGCACTCGTGTCGCACCCGGCTGTCGCCGAAGCCGCGGCGGTCGCTGCGCCCGACGAGGAGCGCGGGTCGGTCGTGCGGGCGGTCGTCGTCCTGCGCGACGGTTTTGCCGCGGGCGCCGCGCTGGCGACCGAGCTCCAGGACCACGTCAAGGAGCAGACGGCGCCCTACAAGTACCCGCGCATCGTCGAGTTCGCAGAGGAACTGCCGAAGACCGCCTCGGGCAAGGTCCGCCGCGCGTTGCTGCGCGAGCGGTCCTAGGCCGTCCGCTACGAGGTCAGGTCCTCTGCCATCTCCGCGAAGACCGCCACGTAGCGATCGATGGACTCCTCGGTGTGGGTGACCGAGAGCGTCCACTCCTCCTCGCGGCCGGGCGTCATGAAGATGCCGCGGTTCATGTTGAACAGCCAGGCGAGGTCGCTGAGCTCCGCGTCCTGGTTGGCCTTGAACGTCTCGTAGTCGACGATCTTCGACGGCGAGAACGTCACACAGCCCTTGGACCCGATCCCGACCGCGTAGCCCGGGAGGTTGTACTTGGCGATGACCTCGTCGCAGCCCGCGAGGATGCGGTCATTGAGGCGCTCGAGGTGCGCGTAGGCAGCGGGCGTCATCACCTCGAACAGGCTCGCGCGAGTCGCCGCCATGCCGAGCGGGTTCCCGTTGTAGGTGCCCACCTGGAAGACGCTGCCGTCGGTCACCACGGCGGCGACCTCGTCGGTCATGCCGATCGCCCCGGTCGGCATGCCGCCGCCCAGCGCCTTTGCAAGCGTGACCATGTCGGGCTCCACGCCGAAGCGCTCGACCGCGCCGCCGGGGGCGATGCAGATGCCGGTCTTGACCTCGTCGAAGATCAGCACGATGCCGTGCTTGCGCGTGATCTCACGCACGCCGTCGAGGTAGCCGTCCTCGGGAAGGACGACCCCGAGGTTCATCATCGCCGCCTCCATGATCACGCAGGCGGGCTTGCGGCCTTCGCCATCCAGCCGCTCGATCCGGCGCTCCATCGCGTCGGCGTCGTTGAACGGCACCGGCACCGTCATCTGCACGACGGC
>JAWVFZ010000427.1:0-6008 GCA_033855555.1 Solirubrobacteraceae bacterium | reverse complement strand
TCGCCGGCCACCGCGGGCAGCTCGGCCTCGATGCGCTCGAGGTCTGCGGCCGTCAACTCCAGCTCCGTCGCGCCCCAGTTCTCCTCGAGGTAGGACACGCGCTTGGTGCCGGGAATCGGGACGATGTCCTCGCCCTGGGCCAGGACCCAAGCCAGCGCGAGCTGGCTGGCCGTCGCGCCCTTCTCCTCGGCGATCTCGCGGATCTTCGCCGCCAGGCGCTGGTTCTGCTCGAGGTTCTCGCCGGTGAAGCGCGGGTGGCTGCGGCGGAAGTCGCCCTCGTCGAGCTCCTGTGGATCGGTGAAGCGCCCGGCGAGGAAGCCGCGGCCGATCGGCGAGTACGCGACGAGCCCGATGCCGAGCTCGCGCAGCGTCGGCAGCACCTCGGCCTCGATGTCGCGCGACCACAGCGAGTACTCGCTCTGCACGGCGGTGATCGGGTGCGTGGCGTGCGCGCGGCGGATCGTGTCCGGGGCGGCCTCGCTTAGGCCGATGTGGAGGACCTTGCCCTCCTGCACAAGCTCGCCCAGCGCGCCGACGGTCTCCTCGATCGGCGTGTTGGGGTCGATGCGGTGCTGGTAGTAGAGGTCCACGTGGTCGGTGCCGAGGCGCTGCAGCGAGCCCTCGATCGAGCGGCGCACGTTCTCCGGCGAGCCGTCGATGATGCGGCGCATCGGCTCGTCGTCGGTCGGGTCCGCGCGGATCCCGAACTTGGTGGCGAGCACCACCTCGTCGCGGCGGCGCTTGAGGGCCTTGCCCACGAGCTCCTCGTTCGTATGGGGCCCGTACATCTCGGCCGTGTCGAGGAATGTGCAGCCCAATTCGATCGCGCGGTGGATCGTGCGGATGGCCTCGCCCTCGTCGGCGGTGCCATAGAAGGCCGACATTCCCATACAGCCCAGGCCCATGTCAGAGACGGTCAGATCGTTCAACTTACGCATCACTACACGGTACGACTTCGAGCACGCGCGAATTCAGGGCCTCGTATCTTCGAAGGGTGGATGCGCTTGCGATCAGAGGCCTGGAGAAGACCTTCGACGACGGTTTCACCGCCCTTCACGGGTTGGATCTCGTCGTTCCCGACGGCGAGTTCTTCGGGCTCCTCGGGCCCAACGGCGCCGGCAAGACGACGCTCATCAGCGCGGTCTGCAACCTCATCCGGGTGACCGACGGCGACATCACCGTCTTCGGCGAGCCCCACGACTCGCTGGCAGCGCGGCGCATGATCGGCCTCGCCGAGCAGGACGTGAACCTCGACCGCTTCCTCGACGTGGAGGAGACGCTGCTCTACCACGGCGGCTACTACGGCATGACGCGCGCGCGTGCCCGGCAACGCGCGGAGGAGATGATGGACGTCTTCGACCTGCGCGCGAAGGCCAAGACGCGCGCGCCGAAGCTCAGCGGCGGGATGCGCCGGCGGCTGCTTCTGGCGCGTGCGCTGATGCACGAGCCGCGCCTCGTGATCCTCGACGAGCCCACGGCGGGCGTGGACTTCGAGCTGCGCATGGAGCTGTGGGCCTACATCCGCCGGCTGCATTCCAGCGGCACGACGATCCTGCTGACCACGCACTACCTGGAGGAGGCCGAGGAGCTGTGCGAGGACATCGCGCTCATCCGCGACGGCAACGTGATCGCCCGCGACAGCGCGCAGGGACTGCGCCGCGCCTATGGCGCCGACTCGCTGGCCGACGTGTACGTCAAGGCGATGGCTCAGCGTTAGCCTGCCGCCGGTGAGGCTCGTGCTCGAACGACACCGCGGACTGCTGTGGCTGACCGGCCGCGAGACGCTGCGCGTCCTGAAGCTGTGGACGCAGACGATCGCCGCGCCGGTGCTGTCGTCGTTCCTGTTCATCCTCGTCTTCGGCCTGTCGCTCAGCGGCCGCATCAGGCAGGTCGGCGGCGTCGACTACGACATCTTCATCGTGCCCGGGCTGATCACGATGGCCATGGTGCAGGCCGCCTACTCCAACAACTCGAGCTCGGTCTTCCAGGCCCGCTCGGACCGCTACATCCACGACGTGCTCGCGGCGCCGATGCGCACCTGGGAGGTCAACCTCGGCCTCTCGCTGGGCGGCGCGGTGCGCGCGCTGGCGATCGGCGTCGCGCTGCTGGCGCTGGCGCTGCCGGTCACCGGCGCGCCGGTGCGCGAGCCGGCGGTCCTCGTGCTCGCCGTCGTGCTGGCGCTCGTGCTCTTCTCGTCGCTCGGCGTGGTCGTCGGGATCTACGCCGAGAACTTCGACCACCACACGTTCATCAACAACATCGTGATCCTGCCGCTGACGTTCCTGGGCGGGGTCTTCTACTCGATCGACGTCCTGCCCTCGCCCTGGCACCAGCTGTCGCACGCCAATCCGATCTTCTACCTCGTGCAGGCGGTGCGCTATGGGTTCCTCGGCACGAGCGACGTGAGCGTGACGCTCGCGCTCGGCGTGACGGCGACGCTGGCCGCGGCGGTCGTGGCCTGGAGCTCATGGCTGTTCCGGACCGGCCGGCGACTGAAGCCGTAGGTCTGCCCGGGACCGATCGCGTCCCGGCGTTCAGCCTCGTGCTCGCGGGGGTGGCGTCGGTACAGGTCGGCGCGGCGCTGGCGCGGACCATGTTCGACGACCTCGGGCCGTCGGGCACATCGCTGCTGCGGCTCGTGTTCGCGGCGCTGGCGCTCGCGTTGCTCTGGCGCCCGGACCCGCGCCGCTACGGGCGCGCCGAGCTGCGGCTGGTCGTCGCCTTCGGGCTCGTGCTCGGCCTGATGAACCTGACCTTCTACCTGGGGCTGGCCCGGATCGACCTGGGCGTGGCTGTGACGATCGAGTTCATCGGCCCGCTGGCCGTCGCTGTCGTCGGCTCGCGCCGGCGCCTCGACCTCGTCTGGGCAGCGCTCGCCGCGGTCGGCATCGTGCTGCTGGCCAACCCCGGAGGCGCGCATTCGGTCGATCCACTCGGGCTGTTCTTCGTCCTGTGCGCGGCGGCGTGCTGGGCGGGCTACATCCTGCTCGCACAGCGGGCCGGGCAGGTGTTCTCCGGCAGCCAGGGCGTGGCGATGGCGATGGTCGTCGCGGCGCTGATCCCGATCGCGCCGGGCATCATCGACGGCGGTTCGGCGCTGTTGCGGCCCCAGTTGCTGGCGCTCGGGCTGGCCGTCGGCCTGCTGAGCTCGGCGATCCCGTACTCGCTGGAGACCGAAGCCCTGCGGCGGATGCCCGCCAACGTCTTTGGGGTACTCATGTCGATGGAGCCTGCCGTTGCGGCGCTTGCCGGGTTCCTGGTCCTAGGTCAGGATCTTGGAGTGCGGGAGCTGATCGCGATGGCGTTCGTCGTCGCAGCCAGCGCCGGCGTCTCGATCGCGACACCCCCGGAAGCCTGAGCGAAATGTTCACCGTCAACGTCCCCAACGTCCTCACGCTGCTGCGGATCCTGCTCGTGCCCGTGCTCGTGGTCGCGCTGCTGGACCAGACCAGCGACGGCGACGTGCTGGCGGCGGTCGTCTTCGCGATCGCGTCCTTCACCGACGCGATCGACGGCTACATCGCGCGCTCGCGCAACGCGATCACGACGTTCGGCAAGCTGATGGACCCGGTCGCCGACAAGCTGCTGATCGTCGCGGCGCTGTTCAGCCTCGTCTCGCTGCACCGCCTGCCGGCGTGGGTCGCGATGGTGATCGTCGCGCGTGAGTTCGCGGTGACGGCGACGCGCATGGCCGCGGCGCCGAACGGCGTCGTGATCGCCGCCAACTGGTGGGGCAAGGTCAAGACGGTCGTCCAGGTCGCGACGATCTTCTTCCTCATCGCCATCAGCGGCTCGCCGCTGTGGCTCGACCTGCTCACCTACGGCATGGTCGCGATCACCGTCGTCAGCGGCGTCGACTACTTCTTCGGGCTGCGGCGCCTCCTGCGCGAGGCCGAGGACCGTCGCCGTGCGGCGGCGGCAGAGCGGGCGTAGACGGTCCGCGCGGCGACACACTCCTCAGAACTGGGTATAGGGCTTTCTGGACGTTCGGTCGATCAAGACCGTATGCGTTCCCCCATTGCTTTCCTGGCCGTCGTCATCACGGCCCTCCTCTGCGCCTCACCGGCGCTCGCAGCCGGCGCCCCCACGGTGCCGCTGCGCACCGATGGCCAACTGCCCCTCGGCTTCAACGAGGACTACTCACTGACCCGCATCTGGTCCGACTGGCGGACCGCCACCCCCTGGGTCGCGGCCGACGCCGACGCCGCCGCGGCGGCCGGCGCGACGGTCTCGCGCACGCCGCTGTACTGGGACGGCGTGCAGCCGACCAAGGGCACGTGGAACTGGAGCACGTACGACCGCATCATCGGCGCGTACTCCGGCCGCGGCATGCGGGTCATCGTCAACGTCAGCGGTGCGCCCGACTGGGCCAGGCAGAACTGCGGCACGAGCTGCGTGCTGGCCCCGGCCAGCCTTCCTGACTTCTCGGCCTTCGTGAAGGCCATCGCCGATCGCTACGGCACGCGCCTGGCCGGCATCGAGATCTACAACGAGCCCAACAGCTACGCCTACTGGGGCGCCGCGGCGGACCCGGAGTTCTACAAGCAGGTCCTCTGCGCGGGCTACAGCGGTGCGCGGTCCGCGACTGTCCAGCTGCCGGTCGCCGGCGGTTCGCTCGCGCCGAACATGAAGAACGCCAACGGCGACATCCGGATGGACCAGTACCTGAGCCGGATGCTGGCTGCGGGCGCCGCGCCCTGCATGGACGCGATCAGCTTCCACCCCTACCCGTTCAGCAGCGACCTCACGTCGCCAGGGAGCTACTTCCAGCAGGACTTCGCCCAGATCCGGGCGCTGCGCGACTACTACCGGCCTTCGCTGCGCCTCTGGGTCAGCGAGACCGGCCTGAGCCTCGAGACCGCGGGTGTCACGCAGGCGACACAGGCAACGACGATCCCGGCGATCTACGACACGATCGCCGCGATGCCACAGAAGGACGTCGACGTCGTGGTGGTGCATACGCTCGTGCAGTCCTCCGGGACGCTTGCGTACGGGCTCGGCAGGCTCGTGCCTGACGCGCTCGGGGCGCCGCGGTTCGTGGCAACGCCGGCCTACCTCGCGCTTCAGTCCCGCTTCGCGGTGGGGCGCTAGGCACGATGGCGACGACAGCTACCCAGTTTCGTGGCACGAATGGACTTCTAGGCCACCTTGTGCCCGCTCAACATTGTGCTAACAATGGCAATGTCTACGGAGAGGGAGACGGAGAGAGTGGGAGGGGGGCTTCGCAGAGCCCCGTTTTAGGGAGTCTGCTGGCTCCAGGTTCGGCGCTTCGAGGGATCCGTTGAGCACCAAGACTGAAGTACTGCTGGCCGACGAGGCTCCCATCTTCGAGATGGAGGAACTGCGCGGCCTGATCGCTGAAGGTCAGGAGAAGGGTCTCCTCACCTTCGAACAAATCACGACCTGCCTCGAAGAGGTGGACGTCACCAAGGAGCAGGTCGGCGAGCTGCACAGCTACCTGCTCGACCAGGGCATCGACGTCGTCGGCGCGGACGGTCGCGCGGCGACGTCCGAGAGCGGACGTGTCGAGGCGCAGGCCGAGGCGCGCGCCCAGGCCGCGGCCACCGGCTCCTCGGTGGCGCCGAAGCGGCCGGAGATCGACCTGACGGTCGAGCCTTCGCTGGACTCGCTGCGCTTGTACCTGCGGTCGATCGGCCGCGTGCCGCTGCTCACCGCCGAGCAGGAGGTGTCGCTGGCCAAGCGCATCGAGCGCGGCGACATGGGCGCCAAGACCCACATGGTCGAGGCCAACCTGCGTCTCGTCGTCTCGATTGCCAAGGGCTACCTGGGCCGCGGGCTCACCTTCCTGGACCTGATCCAGGAGGGCTCGCTGGGCCTGATCCGTGCGGTCGAGAAGTTCGACTACCGCCGCGGCTACAAGTTCTCGACGTACGCCACGTGGTGGATCCGCCAGGCGGTCACCCGCGCGATCGCCGACAAGGGGCGGACCATCCGCATCCCCGTGCACATGGTCGAGAAGCTCAACAAGGTCGTCCACGTCGAGCGCC
>JAWVFZ010000426.1:0-21655 GCA_033855555.1 Solirubrobacteraceae bacterium | reverse complement strand
GGGGCCATGTCGCTGCGCCACGCGATGCTCGGACTGCTCGCCGTCGAACCCGCGACGGGCTACGACCTGACGCGCCGCTTCGACAAGTCGCTCAGCAACGCGTGGCACGCCAGCCACAGCCAGATCTACCCCGAGCTGGCCAAGCTGGAGGACGAGGGGATGGTCCAGGTCGTCGCCGAGGGCGCGCGCAACAGCAAGACGTGGGCCTTGACCGCTGCCGGCCGCGAGGAGCTGCGCCGGTGGCTCGTCGAGGTCGAGCCGTCGCGTCAGCAGCGCAACGAGGGGGCGCTGCGCACGTTCCTGGCGCCGCGCCTGCTCGAGCCCGATGATGCGCGCGTCGCGCTGGAGCGCGACCTCCGGCACGCGATCGCGCAGCGCGAGGTGCTCGAGGGCATCAAGCAGGCGATCACGGAGGGCGGGGGCTCGCCGTTCGAGCCCGCCGTCGACCTCGGGCTGCGCATCGTGCCCGTGATGGAGGGGTGGCTGCGCGACCAGCTGGCCGCGCTGCCCGACGCCTCCAAGGCCAAGTCCTAGCTCACGGTGCTCAACCGGCTGGCGCGCGCGCATGAGCTGCTGCCCGCGCCGCTGGCCTGCCGTGGGCTCCAGGTCGGGCCTGGCGCTCGAGGGCGTGGGCCGGCTCGGGCCGCCGCGCCAGGCGTCGTCGATCTTGTAGGCCTAGCCCTGGGCGGTCGGGCGCACGGTGATGTCCCCCACGTCGACGTCGGCCGGCTGCTCGATCGCGAAGGCGATGGCGCGGGCGATGGCGTCGGGGCCGATCGCCAGCTCGGCCACCACGCCGCCGAGCTTCGCGCGGACGTCGGGGTCGGTGATCGAGTCGGTGAAGTCGGTGCGGACCATGCCGGGGGAGACGACGGTGACGCGGAGGTGGGGGCCGGCCTCCTGGCGCAGCGCCTCGGAGATCGTGCGGACCGCGTTCTTGGTGCCCGCGTAGACACCCTGCAACGGGACGATCTTGATCCCGGCAGTCGACAGGACGTTGACGATCTGGCCGGACTCCTGGGCGCGGAACACAGGGAGCGCGGCAGCGATCCCGTAGAGCGTGCCGCGGAGGTTGACGTCGATCATCGCGTCCCAGTCCTCGACGCGCAGCGCGTCCATCGCCGAGATCGGGCCGATGCCGGCGTTGTTGATGATGACGTCGAGGCCGCCGAAGCGCTCCTGGGCGAGGGCGACGAGCGCGGTGAGGTCGTCGCGCTTGGTGACGTCGGTGGGCGCGTAGGCGGCGGCCCCGCCGGCGTCTGCGATCCGCCCCGCGAGCGCCTGGAGGCGGTCGGCGCGGCGGGCGCCGAGGACGACCTTGGCGCCGCGCTCGGCGAGCAGCAGCGCTGTCGCCTCGCCCATCCCGCTGCTGGCGCCGGTGATGGCAATGATCTTGCCTTGGATGCCCGTCATGGAGGACAGCCCGCCTTCCTGAAGATGTAAGAGAGCTATCGCTTGCTAATGTAGCACCCCTATCGCATGCCCTCTAAGCGGCCATACCACCACGGCAACCTCGCGGCTGAGCTGATCGAGGCGAGCTTCGGTCTGCTCGCCGAACAGGGCCTCGCGGAGTTCTCGGTGGCCAAGGTCGCGCGTGCGCTCGGCGTCAGCACGGCCTCGCCGTACCGCCACTTCGCCGACCGCGACCACCTGCTCGGCGCCGTAGCCGCCCAGGCCGCGCGCGAGCTGGCCGACCGGATGCGCGCCGACGCGGCGGCCGCCGGCGCCGACGCCGGCGAGGCCTTCGCCGCGACCGCGGGCACCTACGTGCGCTACGTCGCCGAGCGCGGGGCCGGCTTCGACGTCATATTTTCCCCCACGCTGACGGCCGTGCAGTCCGGCGGGCTGGCCGAGGGCCGCCGGGCGCTCATGGACCTGCTGTTCGACCTCGCGCACGCGACCGGGCTGGCGCCGACGCGCGAGGACGCCTTCGTCCTGCTCGAGCGCCACCTCGTCGCCGCTCACGGCTACGTATCGCTCTTCGACGGAGGGTTCTTCACCAACCGCAACCCGACGGCGTCGAGCATCGCCGACCGGGCGACGCAGGCGACGCGAACGCTGCTGGCGGGTGCTGGTGCGGGCGGCTAAGTCGGGGACGCCGCTGGCCTCCGCAACGCGCAGCGGCGCTGTCTCGCACGAGCCGCGAGTCGCGCCGGCCTCGAGGACGGCGACTCGCCGCCGCTGCGCTTCCGCGACCCTCGCCACAGCTTCGCCAGCCACTTGATCGTCGACTTCGGCCTGGATGTCGCGCAGGTCAGCCGGATCCTCGGCCACGCTCAGATCACCACGACCTTGAGCGTCTACACGCACCTCTTCGACGACGCTCGCCACAGCCAGGAGCTGCTGGGCCAATGCAGGCCAGCGCGTTCGCGGCGCTACTTGAGCCGCCCCCAGATGAGCCCGACGCCGGCCAGGTCGTGGCCCTGCCGCCGACCTGCAGCGGGTTTCCGGAGTGGAGCTAGGGGGACTCGAACCCCCGACCTCCTGGGTGCGATCCAGGCGCTCTCCCAACTGAGCTATAGCCCCTCAGGTTCGGGCAGTGTAGCTGCCGAATTCCATGCAGGGATGTCGCTGGGGCCTGGGGCGGGGATACCCTCACGGGCCGCTCATGAGCTTTCGCAGTCGCCTGACGCTGTTCTTCGTCGCGATCGTCATCGTCCCGATGGTCTCGATGGCGATCGTGCTGTTCCGCCTGCTGAGCGACAACGAGCACGGCAAGGCGGACGCGCGGATCGCCGCTCGCCAGGACGCCGCGATAAGGCTCTACTACGACGACCGCCGCAGGGCCGGCGATCTGGCCCGGCGGATCGGCGGCACGGATGCAGCGTTCGCCGCGGCGCTGCGTGCGGGCGACCGGGTTCAGTTGCAGCAGCGCGCCGCCCAGCTGCGCGCGCAGTACGGCCTTGCACGGATCCTCGTGCTCGACAAGCGCCGGCGCACGCTGACCGACGCCGGCTCGCCCGTGGCCGCGTTCCCGACGACGCTGCAGCTCGTCGACCAGGCCGGCAAGAGCTACGGGACGATGCAGCTCTCGGTGCAGACGGCCGGCGACTACGCGCAGCTCGTCCGCCGCGTGGCCGGGCTGCACGCGGTGGTCGTGCGCGACGGCAAGGTGATCGCCTCGACGCTGCCGCGCGTGGATCCGAAGGCCCTGCCGGCGAAGCAGGGGCACGTGACGGTCTCGAACGTCGACTACCGCGTCTCGTCGTTTCCGGCGCCGGGGTTCGCGGGATCGCGCGTCCAGGTATCCGTGCTCGATGACAGCTCGGTGACGAGCCAGAATGTCACTCGCTCGCGGTGGATCGCCGCGGGCATCCTGATCGGCTTCTTCGTGCTGGCGTTCACGTTCGCGGTGCTCGTGTCGCGCTCGCTGCAGCGCCAGATCCTCGCCTTCCTGGAGGCCGCCCGGCGTCTTGGCTCGGGCGACTTCTCCGCGCAGGTGCCGACCGTGGGCCGCGACGAGTTCGCGGCGCTCGGCGGCCAATTCAACCTGATGGCGCACCAGCTCCAGGAACGCGACGAGGACCTGCGCCAGGAGCGCGTGCGGCTGGAATCCGCGATGCGCCGCATCGGTGAGACGTTCGCATCCAACCTCGACCGCGACGCGCTGCTGGAGATCGTCGTGCGGACGGCGGTCGACGGCGTGGCGGCGCAGGCCGGGCGGGCCAGTGTGCGGACCGACGCTGCGGAGCCGCTGCGCCAGGTGGCCGCCGTCGGAGACGCCCAGGGGCTGGAGGAGGCCGTGCGCGCCGCCGAGGCCCGCGTGCTGGAGACGGGCGACCCCCACAGCGCGGAGGTCGAGGAAGCCCACGCGCTCGCGTATCCGTGCGCGGTCGACGGCGACAGCCGGGTGACGGGCATCGTCTCCGTGGCGCGCCCTGGAAAGCCGTTCTCCGACAGCGAGATGGAGCTCTTCAACTACCTCGCCGGCCAGGCCGCCGTCTCTGTGGAGAACGTCGGACTACACGAGACGGTCGAGCGCCAGGCGGTCACCGACGAGCTCACCGGGCTTTCGAACCGGCGGCGCTTTCAGGAGACGCTGTCGAGCGAGGTCGCGCGCTCGCAGCGTTTCGACCAGGGCCTCGGGCTCGTGATGCTCGACATCGACAACTTCAAGGCCGTCAACGACACCTACGGCCATCAGCAGGGCGACCTCGTCCTGCGCGAGGTCGCCCGTGTGCTCAAGGAGTCCTCGCGCGCGATCGACCTGCCGGCGCGCTACGGCGGCGAGGAACTCGCCGTGGTGCTGCCCGGCACCGATCTCGAGGGCGCCTACGATCTCGCCGAGCGTGTCCGCGAGGGCATCGAGGCGCTCGAGTTCCCGCTGATCGGCGACGACGGTGCATCGGGCAGCATCCGCATCACTGCAAGCCTGGGAGCCGCCGCGATGGGTGACCAGATCGAGGATGTACGCGACCTGGTCGCCGCCGCGGACGCCGCGTTGTACCGAGCCAAACGAGCCGGGAAGAACCAGACCGTCCGGGCGAGCTAGTCTCCTAACCGCCATGGGACTGCTCGACGACGCCATCCGTCAGCACCTGGAGCTCAAGCGCCTCCACGGCGCCGATCCCCAGGAGGTTGCGCGCCAGGAGGACGAGGCGCTTGGCCCGATCGGAGGCCAGGAACCGCGTCCGCTGCCAGAGGCCGGTGACGATCCGTCGGCTGCCGAGCCGGCCGTGGCCGATGAGATCGAGATCGAGGAGCCGCCGGTTCCCTACGTGCCGCCGGCCCCCGAAGTGGAGGCCGATGACCCCGAGCCGCCGCCTGTCGCCCCGGAGCCCGCAGAGGAGCCGGAGTTCGACATGCAGCAGCCGACGATCGAGTTCTCCGTCGAAGACGACGTGCATGAGGATGCGCCCGCGGCCGCCGAGGAGCGCCCGCCGGAGGCTGAGCCGGCCGCGCCGGCCGACGAGCTCGAGGAGACGCCGGAGTTCCTGCAGGAGACCCCTGAGCACGACCGGCTCTGGTTCGAGCAGAAGCCGCCGCGCGACTTCGACTTCTGAGGGATCGTCGACGCTTTAACGACGCACGCGCTCCATCTCTGGAGCGCGCGCGGTCAGGGTTTGCGGCGGACCGTTCCCCAACGTCCACCGCGACTGGTGTCCTCGCTGGACCTATCGGCGAACGAAACGGCGGGCCGCAGGCGGGAGTACTTCTTGTGGACGCTCGTCGTACGGCGCCGTGTCCGTACCAATGCGGATGCGATCGCAAACGCGGGCTAAACTGATCGTTCCGAGGGGCCATAGCTCAGTTGGGAGAGCGCTTCGCTTGCACCGAAGAGGCCGCCGGTTCGAGTCCGGCTGGCTCCATCAGATGTCGAGGAAGCGTCCGGCCTGCCGGATCTTCCGTGACTGGCCGTTGAGCGTCGGTCGCAGCCTCAGTGTCACCTCGACGTGTCCGTCGAAGACTGCCGACGGCACGTAGTACGCGGCGTTGGTCGTGGCGTCCCACACCGCCATCCAGTCCACGGTCGCGGCCGTGTAGCGCTTTGTCGCGCGGACCCGCCGTTGGTGAGTGACTGCGAGCGGCATCGAACGAGCACGACGCGGCCCATTGGAGGTGACGTGCTTGACCTGCACGCGCTCGAGCTTGCCGTCGCGATCGACGATCAGGTCGTAGTCGCAATCCTCGCCATAAGGGAACGCGATCCGGTAGCCCCGGCGACGCAGGTCGGCGGCAATCATCAGCTCCGCCAGATCGCCCTTCTGCTTCAACGGAGCCACGCTTCGAGCGTACGGGCGCGCCGGCGAAGGCCCGCCGATGTTCGCAGAGTTGTGACTCCTGCTTGGTCCGCGAGTGAACCACCGAATCGGCGGGTAACCCCATTTACGAGAGACATGAGTCTGCGCCGCTGCGCGACTGCATTGCCACCCCAAGTGCAGCGGATATTTCGGCAAACCATGGAGGTGGTTTGTAATGGCTTCATCTGCTTCGAGTGGGTCTTCGGGCCGTTCCGCCGGCACGGCTCGCAAGTCGGCGAACGGGACGTCGGGCTCCGGATCTTCGGCGAGGAGCAGATCGGGATCGGGTGGTGCCAATTCGCGCTCCAAGGGGAGCACGCGATCGGCTTCCGGAACGCGGGGCCGCGCCCAGCGCTCGACAGGATCCTCGGGTTCCAGCTCCGCCGGCGAGGCGGCGCGTTCGACCGCCTCGGCTTCCAAGGGTGCCGTTTCGAACGGCAAGCTCGGCAGTGTCGGCGAGACCGCGCTGGGCGCCGTCAAGTCCGTCGGCGTCCCCGTGGCCACGGCCGCGATCGGGGCTGCGGCCGGCGTCGCGGGTGGGGTGCTCCTGGGCGGCAAGCGCCCCCGCAAGGTTCTTGGGATCACGGTCCCGGGCTCGAAGAACGGCCTGGCGGGCGTGGCGAAGGAGGTCAACGGCGCGGGTAAGCAGTTCGGCAAGCTCGCCAACGAGATCGGCGCCGTCGGCCGCGAGATCAGGGAGGCCCGCGAGCGGGCCAAGGAGATCGGCAAGGCCCTCTCTTAGCGGGTTCGTTCATGGCACGAACCGCGACAAAGCCCAAGGCGGCGGCCCCGCGAAAGAAGGCGAAGGCCGCCGCGCGCCCCACTGCTGCTCGCGCGCAGAAAACCGCGCCGAAGCGGCGCGCGAAGCCGCCCCTCAAGTCCGCGGTCGAGGCCGTGGAGAAGGGCCTCGACGCCGCGACGCCGGACCTCGGCGCGACGAAGGTCACCAGGAAGGTCGCGAGCAAGGCGGCGCGCCGTGCCGCCCTCAGGCTCGTCCGGACGGCCGTGCGCGCCGGCGGGCAGTTGGCGCGGACCACCACGAGCACGGCGCTGTCCGCGGGCGCGGAGCGCCTCAGGAAGCGCGCGCGCGAGCTCCCGATCCAGTGCTCGATCGACATCGGCGCCCCGCTCGAGGTCGCATGGGACGAATGGATGACGCTCACCTACCTCCCCGAGGGGGCTCATCGCGTCGAGGACATCGAGCGCGACGGCGACCATCTGTTCGGCCACGTAAACGGTCACGAGTGGTCGGCCGAGATCGTCGACGAGCGCGTCGACGAAAGCTTCGCCTGGCGTTCCTTGGACGGATCCGACTGCGCCGGCCTGGTGACGTTCCACCGACTCAGCGATCGCCTCACGCGTATGGAGCTCGACCTGGACGTGATTCCGGTTCGCGTCCCCGAGGCGGTCTCGCTCGGGCTCCGCCTGGCCGACCGCCGCGCCGAGGCCGATGTACGCCGCTTCAAGGCGCGGGTCGAGTTCCTCGACCCGGATGCCTACGAGAGAACCCCGCAGGAAGAGGCAGGGGAACCCGACGAGGAAGAACAGGCCGGATCGGAAGGAGAATGACCATGGCAGCGACGACGATGCAGAGGTACAACAACGGATCGGTTTCTCGGTCCGGTTCCAGCGGGTTGGCCGAGGTCCTCGACCTCATCCTCGACAAGGGTCTTGTGATCGACGTATTCGTTCGCGTTTCCCTGGTCGGGATCGAGTTGCTCACGATCGACGCACGCATCGTGATCGCCAGCGTGGACACATACCTGCGATTCGCCGAGGCGGTCAACCGGCTCGACCTCACGGAGCAGGGCGGCGAGACGCTCCCCGACCTCATGCAGGACATGACGCAGGGCGGAGCGAAGAGCAAGACCGTCGGCGTCCTGGAGGGCGCCAAGGAGAAGCTGTTCGGCGATGACGATGACGACGGAAGCAGCAGCTCCTCGCGTCGCAGCTCCTCGCGCTCGAGTGGCGGCCAGAGCAGGGCGAAGGCCTCCACCCGCGGGCGCTAGATGGCGCATTCGGGAACGGAGGTCTCCGTGAGCGAGGACCGGAACAAGTACATCTACGGCGTGGTGGCTGCGGCCGCTGCGCCGCCATCGACGCCGGGCATCGGCGGCGCCGCGGTGGAGACCATCGTGTCCGAAGGCACCGCGGCAATCGTCAGCGACGTGCCCACAGGCGAGCTTCAGGTCGGCCGCGAGGCGCTGATGAGCCACGCCCAGGTGCTCGAGGATGCGTTGCGCGGTGGGGCGGTGCTCCCGATGCGCTTCGGCGTGGTCCTCCCGGATGCGGACTCCGTCAAGCAGCATCTTCTCGATCGCCATCACGACGCCCTGCTGGCGCAGCTCGCCGAGCTGGAGAGCAAGGTCGAACTGCACCTGCGCGCCGTCTTCGACGAGGCGACGCTCATGGGCGAGGTCGTCCGCGAATACCCCCAGATCCGCGAGCTGCGCGACGCGCTGCGCGGCCAGGACCCCGATGCGACGTACTACGAGCGGATCAGGCTCGGCGAGCTGGTGGCGGAGGCCGTCGAGCGCAAATGCCTCGCGGAGGGCAACGCGATCCTCCTGGTACTCGAGCCGCTCGCGCTGGCCGTCCAGGCCGGCACGCTGGACAACGAGCGCGTCGCGCTCAATGCGTCGTTCCTCGTCGAGCGCGAGGACATGCCGGCGTTCGACGAGGCGGTCGACAAGGTGGGGCGGGCGCGCGAAGGGCGAATGCGCCTGAAGTACACCGGCCCCCTTCCTGCCCACAGCTTCGTCGAGCTGTCGGTAGAGGAATAGTCGTGGGTCTTTTCACCGCGTTGATCACGCTCCCGCTCGCGCCGGTCCGCGGGACGGTGTGGGTCGCCGAGCAGGTGGCCGCCGAGGCGGACCGCCAGCTGTACGACGAGTCGCGTATCCGCAGCGAACTGCTGCAGGTCGAGATGGCCTACGACGAGGACCGGATCTCCGAGGAGGAGCGAGCGAACCTGGAGGAAGACCTGTTCGAGCGTCTCGCCATCGCCAGGCGTCGCGCGACCGAAGGGGACGATCATGGCTGAGCAGCGACGCAAGACACAGAGCTCGAGCACCAATGGGGCGAAGAGCCGGTCGGGCATCTCCGGGCGCGAGGCCGTGGCGCGTGCGCGCAAGGAGCTCGAGGAGATCATGGGCAGGCCCGTCGAGACGGTCCTGGGCATGGAACGCGACGACAACGATGGCTGGGTGGTCACCGTCCAGGTGGTCGAGCTCGCGCGCATCCCGAACTCGACCGACGTGCTCGGCGCCTACGTCGTCCATGTCGATGACGACGGCGAGGTCGTCGGGTACCGGCGCGCCAAGCGCTATCACCGCAACCAGGCGGACGAGGACTAACCATGGCTGACTTCGGATCTGCTCCCCTGACACCACGCGCCAACCGCGCCGATCTCCAGCCGCATGGCGGCGGCCCGGCGAACCTCGCCGACATCCTCGAGCGCGTGCTCGACAAGGGCATCGTGATCGCGGGCGACATCCAGATCAACCTGCTGGACATCGAGCTACTGACGATCAAGATCCGCCTTCTCGTCGCATCGGTCGACCGGGCCAAGGAGATGGGGATCAACTGGTGGGAGTCCGACCCGGCGCTCACGACCGGGGCGAAGGACGCCACAGACACAGAGGTACTCGCCGAGGAGGTGGCTCTGGAGCACCATGACCTATACCAGCGCCTGGAGCGCCTCGAGCGCGCGCTCGAGCTCCCGGCTTCTGCCCCGGCCGCAGACGAGCAGGCCGAGCCGCGAGGACCGAGGGATGCGCGCGGGTGACGAGGCCTTCGAGGCGCTGCGGCGCGCCGTCGGCGACTTCGCGGAAGCGGAGGCCGCCGAGCTCGTCGCGGAGGCGCGGGCCGACGCGCGCGCGAAGGTCCGCTCGATCCTGTCCGAGGCGATGACGCAGGCGCTGCTGGACCGGTCGCAGGCTGAGCTTGCGGGCCACGCGGCGGCGCCCGCTCCCGCGCCGTCACGTCCGGCGCGCGAACCGGTCGCCACGGCGGCGGCCGAGCATTCCACCGACGAGCTCGCCTGGTACCTGTACTGCGTCGTTGGGGACGCCGACTTCGCGCTCCCCGCGGAGCTGCGCGGCGTCGACGCCGCCCACTCGGTCTCCGTTCTGAGCGACGGCGAGCTGGCGGGCGTCGTGAGCCGCGTGCCGTTGTCGGATTTCGGTGAGGACACGCTGCGCGAACATCTCAACGACGTCGCCTGGCTCGAGGCGACCGCGCGTGCCCACGAGCAGGTGCTCGAAGAGGTCCGCTCACTCACGACGGTGATCCCGATGCGCCTGTGCACGATCTACAGGAGCGAGAGCAACCTGCGCGAGACGCTCGGGCGCGAGCGCGTCGCCTTCACCGAGGCACTCCTTCGCCTGGAGGCCAAGGCCGAGTGGGGGCTGAAGATCTTCATGGACCCGGCCGGCGTCGAAAGTGCTGCCGCGGCCGGCGGCGAGCTCACCCGCTTCGACGCCGAGCACGCCGACGTCTCGGCCGGGCAGGCCTACATGCGACGCCGCCAGCGCGACAGCCTGTTGCGCACCGCGGTCGAGCGTCTCGTCGACCGGTGCATCGACGACGCACACGCACGCATGGCCGGGCTCGCCGTCGAGGCGCTGTCCAATCCGCTCCAGCGCCCGGAGGTGACGGGCCGTGGCGGTCAGATGGTGCTCAATGGCGTCTACCTGGTCGCCGACGCTTCGGCTGAGGCGTTCACCAGCCTGGCCCAGGACCTCGCGGCGCAGTACCACCCGCTCGGGTTCGACGTCCAGGTCACGGGACCGTGGCCGCCGTACAACTTCGTCAAGAGCTCGATCGAGGCGGCGTGGTGAGCGGCCCGCCGATCGCCTCAGCGAAGCGTCCCACCGCGCGGGTGGGTGCGAGCCGTGAGCGCGACGTCACCCTGCTCGACCTCCTGGACCGCCTGCTCGGAGGCGGCGTCGTCGTTCAAGGCGAGATCATGCTGGCCGCGGCCGACATCGACCTCGTGCACGTCGGGCTCAGCCTTGTCGTCGCATCGGTCGACACGCTCGCCGGCGAGGGAGCCGACTGAGCCGTGGTCTACGCCTACGCCATCGCGGAGTCGCTGCGCGCACCGCCCGGCGGCACCGGCCTCGACGGCACGCCGCTGCGGGTGGTGGCGGCGGACGGGCTCGCGGCGGTCGTGAGCGACCGCGATGACGCGCAGTTGACGGTGTCGGAGGACAGCCTCTGGGCGCACGAGCGAATCGTCGAACGGCTGATGCAGGAGCAGGCGGTGCTGCCGATGCGCTTCGGCAGCGTGCTGGCCGGAGACGACGCGGTGGAGGCGATGCTGTCGGAGCGACAGGCGGAGTTGAGCGAGGGCCTGCGGCGGGTCCGTGGCGCGGTCGAGCTGGGGGTTCGCATCGCCTGGGACGAGGACGCGGTGCAGCGGCCGGAACCCGACGGCGCGTCGGGCCCGGGCACCGCGTACCTGATGGCCCTCTCGCGCGCTCGCCGGCGCGCCGGCGAGTTGGCCGAGCGGGTCGACCGGTCCGTCGCGGGTCTCGCGCGGGCCCGCGTCCAGCGGCGGCTCGCGTCGCCCAGCCTCCCGGTCAGCGCGGCCTACCTCGTCGATCGCGCGAACGTCGAAGAGTTCCGGGCCCGCATCGCCGAGCTCGGCTCGGAGCTGTCCGGCGTGGATCTGGTCTGCACGGGCCCCTGGCCGCCCTACAGCTTCGCGGAGGGGTTGCGCGCATGACCGGCGAAGCGAGGCTCCTGGCGGGCAGTGGCGAGTCCGAGCTGTTCTCCGGGGAGCTGGAGCGGATCCGTTCCGGGCTCGGCCGGCGCATCAACGCGGACTCCGAGAACCTGGAGAAGGGTCTCGCCCAGCTCGTCATGACGATCATCGAGCTGCTGCGACAGCTCATGGAGCGCCAGGCGCTGCGCCGCATCGAGGGCGGGACGCTGACTCCCGACGAAGTGGAACGGCTGGGCGAGACCTTCATGAAGCTCGCCGAGCGGATGGATGAGCTCAAGGAGGAGTTCGGCCTCACGGACGAGGACCTCAACTTGAATCTCGGCCCCCTGGGCAACCTGATGTAGGAGAAAGGAGCTGGGCGATGGCACGCATGACCCTGCAGGAGAGATATGTCGAGCAGCTGATGGAGCGCGTCCGCGAGGACCGCTACCCGAGCCACCAGCTGATGGATCGGATCGAGGCGGCGTTCTGGACGACTGACCAGATCGTGGAGTACGTCGACCTGCTGCTCGACAAGGTCGACGAGACCTGGTATCCGAGCCTCGAGATGCTCGATCGCATCCAGCGGATCATGGCCCGCACGGCCCGCGCGGCCGCATGAAGCGCGCGATCCGGCTCGCAGGGGAGGCCGTGGCCGCGAGGCTCAGCGGGGAGCGGCCGGGGGCGGTGCGCTCGGTTCTGGTCGCGATGGCCACGGGCTCGACGGTCGCGGCGCTCACCTACAAGGTGCTACGCAGCGAGCGCCTTGCTGGGGAGGAGGAGGACTAGCTCCCCGCCGCATCGCGCGACGGGGAGCCGGAAGCAGCCGCTCAGGCCGCGCTGCTCAGCAGCTCGCCCGCGACGCGATCCACCGCGTCGTGCGTCCCGCCCAGCAGGCGGCGCGAGAGCTGGGCGCGGCGGAACAGGTACGGCGCGTCGTGCTCCCAGGTGGCGCCGATGCCACCGTGGACGCCGATCGTGGCGCGGGCGGCGTAGTCCAGCGCCGAGCCCGCGGCCGCGCGCGCGGCGGACGCCGCGAGCGGGAACTCGGCGGCGCTCTCCTCGCCCGCCCAGCCCGCGTACAGCAGCAGCGACCTGGCGTTCTCGGACTGGCGCAGCACCTCCGTGAGCGTGTGCTTGACGGCCTGGTAGGAGCCGATCGCGCGCCCGAACGTGAACCGCTCCTTCGCGTACTCGATGCTCATCTCCAGGCCGGTCTCGACGGTGCCGACCGACTCCGCCGCGATCAGCGCCTGGGCGATGTACCAGGCGCTCGCGATCTGCTCGGGGGAGACGTCGAGCCTCGTGCCCGCCGTTCCGTCGAACGTGACGTGGCCCAGCGAGCGCGTGTGGTCGTAGACCTTCGCGTCCTGAACGGCGGCGCCCTCGACCGCGAGCGCGACCGGCCGGCCGTCCTCGACGCCGATCACGACGAACACCCCCGCGCCCGGCGCGTCGGGCACCCAGGCGACCTCGCCCGAGACGCTGTCGCCGGAGACCGACGGCGCGGCCGCGCGCTTGAGGCCCTTGCGCGGCTCGACGGTCCACTCCTCGACCACGTCGCCTGGCGGTCGCGCCGCGCAGAATGCGGCGCGCAGCGAGCCGTCGGCGATCTCGCCGATCCGCGCATAGCCACCACGGTCCAGCAGGAACGAAGCCGGCACGTGGCCCAGCAGCTGGACGCCCGCGAGCACGCGCCCGCACTCCTGCGCCACCAGCATGGCGTCGAACGGCTGCAGGCCCGCGCCGCCGTTGTCCTCGGACACGAGGAGCCCGGGCCAGCCGGCCTCCACCGCGACCGGCCAGAGGTCGGGCAGCTCGGTACCGTCCGCCGCCTCGCGGGCGGCATCGATCGTCTTGTGCCGCGCCAGCGCGCCGCGGGCGGCGTCGCGAAGGAACTCCTGCTCGTCTGAGAGTGCGAGGTTCATGATGCGACTGCCTCCTTCTCCTTGGCGCGCAGCTCGCTGAACGGGATGCCCTTGTCCAGCCGCGGCTCGGGCGGCAGGCCGAGCACACGCTCGCCGATCGTGTTGCGGAGGATCTCCTCGGTGCCGCCGGCCGACTTCAGGCCGGGCAGGAACGAGATCATGTAGCTCCACTCGCCGTCGTCGGCAAGCGCCTCGGGTCCGAGGACGTCGGCGATGAGGTCGCCCGCCTTCACGGCGGCGTTGACCGTCGTGACCTTCGCGAGCCCCGCCTCGGGCCCTGGGATCTGGCCGCGCTGCAGCGCCGTCAGCGTCCGGTAGCCGGTGAACTTGATCGACAGCAGCTCGGTGGCGATCTCGCCGAGGCGGTGGCGCACGTCGCTGTCGCGGCGGGCCTCGGGATCGGCGCCGATCGCGGCGGCAAAGCGGTTGGAGTTGTAGCCGAGGCCCTCGGAGCCGAGGCCGATCGTCACGCGCTCGTACATCAGCGTCGTGAGCGCGGTGCCCCAGCCGGAGTTCACCTGGCCGCAGACCGCGTCGGCCGGCAGCTTGACGTCGTCGAAGAAGACCTCGTTGAACTCGGCCTCGCCGGAGATCTGGCGCAGGCCGCGGATCGTCACGCCCTCGGCGTCCATCGGCACGACGAACATCGTCAGGCCCTTGTGCTTGGGCACGTCGGCGTCGGTGCGCACGAGGATCAGCCCGAAGGAGGCGAACTGCGCGTTGGTCGTCCACACCTTCTGGCCGTTGACGACCCACGAGCCGTCGTCGGTCTGCTTGGCGCGGGCCTGGATGCCCGCGAGGTCCGAGCCGGCGGCGGGCTCGGAGAAGAGCTGACACCAGACCTCGTCGCCGTGGAGCATCGGGCCGAGGTAGCGGCTCTTCTGCTCCTCGCTGCCGTGGGCGATGATCGTCGGGCCGAGCATTCCCACGCCGATGACGTCGAGGATGCCGGGCACGCCGGCGGCCCCGATCTCCTGGTTGACGATGACCTGCTCGATCGGGCCGAGGCCCTGGCCGCCGAACTCCTTGGGCCATGTGACGCCGGCCAGGCCGGCTTCCGCAAGCTTGCCCTGCCACGCGCGGCGCGCGGCGACGATCTCGTTCTCGTCGGTGAGCGCGCCCTCGCCTCGCAGGACGGGCGCCTCGCCCTTGTGCTCCTCGAGCCAGGCGCGGACCTTCGTTCGGTACTCCGCCTGTTCGGGAGAGTCGTTCAGATCCACTGTCGGACTCCTTTGGCTGACTGGCCAGTCGGGTTCGCATGACTATACGTGGCCGCGAACGGCGTCAGGAGACTGCGCGGAACCCGCGATCCAGCAACTTGCGGGCCTGAGTGCCCGTGTCGGGCGAGTGCAGGAGCACCACGCCAAGGCGATGCCCGTTGCGGCGGACGGCGGCGACGAGGCAGTGACCCGCGGCGTTGGTATAGCCCGTCTTGACACCGATCGTGCCGGGATAGCCGGTGCGCAGGAGCGGGTTGTTGTTGAACAGGTAGAGCTTGCCGCCCTTGGTCGGGAAGCGCAGGACCGACGCGCGCTGGTCCACGATCCGCGCCAGGCGGGGCTCGTCGAGCACCGCCCGCGCCAGCGCCGCAAGGTCGATCGCGCACGAGTGGTTCCCGGTGTCGACGAAGCCGTCGACCGAGCTGAAGTGCGAGCAGCCCAGGTTCATCTTCTGGGCCTGGTCGTTCATCAGCACGACGAAGTCGCGCGACTGGCCCGAGACGCGCTGGGCCAGCGCATGCGCGGCGTCGTTGCCTGATGGAAGGAGCAATCCATAGAGCAGCGACTCGACCCTGACGGGCTTGCGCTTGGGCAGCATCCCGACGCGCGAGCCGGGCGCTTTGAGCGCCTCCTTGGTGATGTGCACCATCGCGCCGGGCGCGGCATTCCTGACCACCAGAAGCGCGGTCATCATCTTCGTGAGCGAGGCGATCGGGAGGATTCGCGTCGGGTTGCGGCGCCACAGCACCCGTCCCGTGTCGAGGTCGAACAGCAGCCCGGCCCGCGGCGGATTGTGGAAGGGGACGCGGATGACGTCCGGGGCGTCGAGCTTGACGGCCAGCGGCGTCGGCCCCGGCCCGACGACGATCGGGCCGTTGGCGGCCTGGATCTGCTCAGCGGGCGCGCGCGGCTGGTCAGGCGGCGCGGGCGCCAGGGCGACGCGGCCACAGCCTGCGAGTGCGGCCGCGGCGATGGCGGCGATGGCGGCGGACCGGGAGGTCACTCGTCGGGAGGATGGCGCAGCGCCCCGACGACCCCGAACCCGAACATCGCCAGGACCAGCAGCGACAGCACGGTGAGGATGTCGGGACCGCCCTGCACGAGCGCGTGGACCGTCAGCGCGCCGAGGATCGCCACGAACACCAGCACGAGCGCGAGGACGACCTCGCGCATCAATACACGGGAAAGCGCGGGCCGTCCGCGGCTTGGCTACGCCTCGTGGCGAACGCCTTGATGAGCACGAGCCCCGCAGCGAACCCGCCCACGTGCGCCCAGTAGGCGACACCGCCCCCCGCGACCGTGTCCGAGGACTGCAGCGCGCCCAGGGCGAGCTGCTCGGCGAACCAGATGCCGATGAAGAGGATCGCGGGCAGCTCGAGGATCGTGAACAGGAAGATGATGAAGACGACGGTCACGACCTTGGCCCGCGGATACATGAGGATGTAGCCGCCCAGCACGCCTGCGATTGCTCCGGAGGCGCCGAGGTTCGGCGTCGCGGAGTTCGGGCCGAAGGCCAGCTGCAGCCCGGTCGCCGCCAGTCCGGCGAGGAGGTAGAAGACGATGAACCGAAACGGGCCCATCGCGTCCTCGACGTTGTTGCCGAAGATCCACAGGAAGAGCATGTTGCCGCCGAGGTGCAGCAGCCCGGCGTGGGTGAACATCGCGGTGAACGGGGTCACCCACGTCGGCAGCTGCGAGCTCGCGCCGTGCGCGCCGCACGCGATCCCCTGCGAAACGAGGTCGCAGTGCTGGCCCCAGTGCGTGATCTCGTAGGGAATGAAGCCGTAGTGCACGAGCGAGGCCTGGTTCAGCGATCCGCCGCTGAAGTCGATGCCGCTCTTCGGCTGCAGGAACAGGTAGACGATGCAGTTGATCGCGATCAACAGGACGGTCACGACCGGGAAGCGCTCGGTCGGGATGTTGTCCTTGAGCGGGAACACGTCAGCCGGCGTCGGCGAGCGGCCCGACGCCCGGAGCATCCTGCGGGACGTGCTCGTCCGCGTGATAGGAGCTGCGCACGAGCGGCCCGGCGGCGATGTGGTCGAAGCCGAGCGCGTAGGCCGCCTCCTCGAGCGCCTTGAACTCGTCGGGGTGCCAGTAGCGCACGACGGGCAGGTGGCGTTCGGACGGCCGCAGGTACTGGCCGACGGTGAGCACCTGGACGCCCGCGGCGCGCAGGTCCTCGAACGCGGCGACCATCTCCTCGTGGGTCTCGCCGAGCCCCACCATCAGGCCGGACTTGGTCACGACCCGGCCTTCGCCCATCGCCTTGCCGTTGCGCAGGACCCGCAGCGAGCGCTGCCACGTCGAGCCGCGGCGGGCGACGGGATAGAGCCTGGGCACGACCTCGACGTTGTGGTTGAAGACGTCGGGGCGCTCGGCGAGCACCGTCGCCAGCGGCATCTCCTGGCCCTGGAAGTCGGGCGTCAGGCACTCGACCTTGCAACCCGGCGCCTGCCGGCGGACCTGGCGGATGACGGCGGCCCAGATGCGCGCGCCCTTGTCGGGAAGGTCGTCGCGGTCGACGCTGGTGATGACGGCGTGGCGCAGCCCCATCTTGGCGATCGTGCGCGCGACGCGGGCGGGCTCCAGCGGGTCGTTCCAGGTCGGCTTGCCGGTCTTGACGTTGCAGAAGCCGCAGCGGCGCGTGCAGGTGTCGCCGAGGATCATGAACGTCGCCGTGCCGCGCTCCCAGCACTCGCCGACGTTCGGGCAGGCAGCCTCCTGGCAGACGGTGTGCAGCTGCTCGTCGCGGATCAGCTTCGTCAGCTCGCGGTAGCGCGGGCCGCCGGGCGGGGGCACCTTGAACCACGGCGGCTTGCGCTCGCGGATCGGACGGACGTCGCCACCCAGAACCTTGAGCACGTCCATCCCGCCCGGGTTGGACCGGGACCGCGTCGAGTGCGTGCGTGCCTCGCTCACCTCTTGGAGGCTACCGAGGACGGCCCGCGTCGCCCGGAGATGCCGACGCCACGCACGGTTGCGCGCAGATGCGTGCCGCGGTGGACCTGCCGGAAGACCGCCTTGCCCTTGGCGACGACGACCATCCGGTTGGTGCCATCGGAGGCGTGCAGCTTGACCTCGGAGGTCGCGGCGCCGCGGGCGCGGGTGAAGCTCACCGTCACGCTGGTGCCGTGGCGGACGATGCGCGGGCGCCCCGAGCGGCCCGGGTGCGCCGGCGCCGGCGCGGTGTAGCTCGTCAGGGTGCGCCGCGCAAACCCGACGCCGTTGACGGCGATGTCGGCCACGATCGCGCGGCGGCCCCCGGGACCGTCGCCCGGGGTGAAGCGCAGCGTCCCCTTGGCGCCCTTGCTGACCCCAAGGACATGCTCGCCGCCCTTGGCCACCTCGACGAACGTCACGGCCAGCCCGGCCGGGCCGCTCACGCGATAGCTCAATCGCCGCGAGCGCCCACGGCCGCCCAGGTGCGCGCTGACCTTCGGCTTGGCCAGCGCGACCGCGCGCCCGACGGCAGCGATGGGCGCCGAGCCGGCGGTGGGCTGGATCGTCCAGGTGCCGGGCTTCGGCTTACGCAGCCCGACCAGCGTGATCGGAGCGTTCGGGTCGCTCGAGGCGATCACGGGCGCGGACTTGTCGGTCACCGCGGCGGGCGTGACGGCCACGCCCGACGGGTCGAGCAGAGTCACGCTCGGCGCGCCGCCCTGGCCCGTGACCCTGAGCGTCTCGCCCGACTCGCCCCCGGCCACCGTGAACGTCCGCGCGCCGGCCTGCGCGGCATGGGCGTGTCGTCCGCCGATGCCCGGCGGGAGATCCACGATCTCGCCGATGTAGCACGACGTCAGCGACGCCTCGATGTCGAGCGGCGAGTCACCCCAGTGGTAGACCGCGCCCGGGCCGTCGTCCTCGCCGCCGCAGACGGCGATGCCGCGGTCGCTGATCGCCCCCGCCGCCGAGGGGCAGATCGTGGCGACGCACACCTGCGCCCTCACCTTGGCGCCGAAATGCCCGCCGTTGACGTAGATCGAACCCGACGCCGAAAGCCCGAGCCAGTCGTCGCCGATGTCGATGCCGGCCTTGAAGTACGCGTAGCCGTCGGAGCTGTAGAGGAAGCCCGCGGTGGCGAGTCGCAGTCCGAGCACGCTGCCGAGGCCGTCGCCGCGGACGATCGTCGGCGTCCCGAACTGGATGGAGAAATCGGCGGCGATGTCGATCGTCCAGACACTGGGCGGGATCGGAATCGCTCCAACCGTGATCCCTCCGGAGAGCTTCAGCGGATTGAGCTCGACTCCCAGGCGCAGCTCGTGCCAGTAGACGTCGGTGAACACCGGGATGCCGGGGAAGCGGTCGAGCCTGACGTCGCCCTGCTTGAACGCCCCGTCCTCGAAGCGCAGATGCGCCGCCAGCCGCAGGCCCCCGGGTATCAGGAACTCGGCGCCACCGTCCCAGACCGAGCCCTCGCGCTGGTATTTGATGTCGAGGTCATGAATCTGCAGCGGGCCGAGGAAGACGTCGTCGAGCTTGATCTCCAGCGAGTCGAGGTGCAGGCCGGTGCGCTCGTCAGCTGTGACCACGGCCGCCGCGTTCAGGCCGCCGAAGTACGGGGGCAGCGTCAACTCGAGCGGGATCACGACACCGTCGCCCTGAAGCTTGACCTGGACCTTGCCGTCGATCGGGAACCCCTGCAACACCGACGCGAAGTCCTTGGTGTCGAAGTCGAACAGCGTCGCCCCGGATCCCGCGGCGCCGAGGTCGACGTGCAGCTCCCCGTGCCACAGCGTGATCGTCGGAATACCGGGCGCGACGAGGTTCACCGACACCTTGCCGGTCGTGTTCAGCGTGTGGTTGCGGGCGTCGATGAGGATCTTGACGTCGGTGTCGGGAACGATCTGCAGCCCGTTCAGGCGCAGCGTCCCGGTCGTGACGCTGACCTTCGCGTTGGCGCCCGTGCCGTGCAGAAAGCAGCCGGAGTCTGTGTCGACGTGCACCGAGCCGAACGTGATCTGCGTGCAGCCGGTGCTCGCATTCGGGTCGCCCTCACCACCGGCCAGGTGACCGAGCCCGAAGGCGCCGGTGCCCTTCGTCGGGCCGAACGCGGTTGCGACGATCGGACCCTCGGAGAGTCCCTCTCCGGTGCTGTTCATCACGGCGAAGCCGCCACCGTCGCGGGCCGCGCCGACCTTCAACTGCCCTGCGTCGGCCTGGCCGGGCAGCAGCGGCTGCACGCCCGACCAGTGCGTGCCGTCGGCCGAGCTGCGCATACGCACCCCGAGCACGCCGGCGGTCGGCCCGGACGTGTTCACCCAAGCGGCGAACAGCCGGCCGGATGCATCCTCGAACAGGTCCGCGAAGCGGCCGCCCGCGGTGTCCGCGACGATCGTCTGCGGCGCGGGTGCGAGGTCCTCGCCGATGCGCCGCACGCCGAACGGGGCTGCGAACTCGGTGCGGCTGATCATGAACGCGCCCGCCGGCCCGCCCGCGAGGGTCGGCTCCTGGCCCTTGATCACGCTCGAGGGCGCAGACCACTGGGAGATCGAGCCTCCGTCACCCGACTCGATGCGCCGCACGTAGATGTTGTTGTTGAGGTCGGCGTCGGCCGCCAGGACGTGGCCGTAGGCGACCGCGAGCGAGCCGCTGTAGGCCTCGTTGTCCGCCTGGTCGCCGATCATCGTGAGGGCGCTCGAGTAGCGGCCGGGATGGATCGGCTGGAAGTACGTCCCCCCGGTGACCGTGTCGGTGATCGTGCCGATGACCGGATCGTCGCTGGCGCCGAACGCGACTGCGCCGCCGTTGACGTCGCTGTCGCCGACGACCGCCGGCCCGCTGAAGTGATCACCGCCGTCGTCGGTCACCCACAGCAGCACCGTGCAGGAGAAGCACGAGTGATCCGGCTTGGGCTCGCTGGTGGGGTAGCGGTAGTCGACGATCGCCAGCTGGTCGCCGACCTGGACGAGCTTCGGTCCGCTGTCGTCGTTGTTGAAGCGCGGGTCGTCACCGCCGCCGTAGGACTTGTCCCAGGTGAGACGCTGGGTCGAGGCCGGGTTGTCGCAGGTCGTGGAGCCGCGCTTGAGGCGGCAGTAGCGCACGACGTCCGCGTTGTCGCCCTCGCTCTCGGCCCAGGCGATGTGGGCCGTCCCGGCCTCGTCCACGAGCACCTGCGGGAATCGCCCGGCGGCCGCGAGCGGGATGGGGGTGGGAGCCGGCGGCGGCGCCGTCTTGGGCGCCTTGCGCGTGCCCTTGTAGTGCGGCGAGTGGTACGACGGGATGCGTCGCTTCTTCGCCTCGGCCGCCGGGACGGCGGTCAATACCAGCGCCAGTGCGACGCTCAGGATCCCCCGCATCAGCGGGCGACGCTACACCCGCACAGGAGTCTGGTGCAACAAGCGCGGCCCGGAGATGAGCCGCTGGCGGCGGCCGTGCTCCTGCGCGAACGCGTAGGCCATGCGCTTGCGGAAGCAGGGGAGATTCGGGGCGGAGCCGAGCTCTCTGCAGACCGACGTCATCTGCGCCTGCAGCCCGCAGGGCACGATCCACTCGAACGGCTGGAGGTCGTTGTCGACGTTGACGGCGAAACCGTGCGCGGTCACGCCCTTGGACGAGTGGACGCCGATCGAGGCGATCTTGCGCTCGCCGACCCAGACGCCGGTGAAGTCCGGCCCGTCCTCCACGCGTGCGCGCCCGGCGATGTGCTCCTCGGCGAGCGCGGCGACGATCGCGCGCTCCATCGCGCGCAGGTGCTCGATGATGTCGGCCGTGCGCATGATCGCGTAGCCCACGAGCTGCCCCGGCCCGTGGTAGGTGGCCCTGCCGCCGCGCGGGGTGTCGACGACGTCGATGCCCTGCGCCAGGTACCAGGGCTCGCCCATGGGCAGCTCGCCGGCGCCCGTGCGGCGACCGCGCGTGTAGACCGGCGGGTGCTCGAGCAGCAGCAGGACGTCACCGATCTCGTCGCGCTGGCGGCGTTCGCGCAGGCGCTCCTGGAGATCGGTGGCCTCGCGGTACTCGACCTGGCCGAGATGGCAGACGAGGAGCTCGTCCATGTAAGGGATGGTCGCAGACGGGGTATCCCGTCTCCATGGCCCAGACGATCACCCTCAC
>JAWVFZ010000425.1:0-7255 GCA_033855555.1 Solirubrobacteraceae bacterium | reverse complement strand
ACTGGCGGCGGCCGATCCGGTCGGCGACCCCGTGCTGGTGTGGCGGGCAGCCGAGCTGCTTGGCATTCGGGCTGAGGCTGCGACGCCGGCGGCCGAGGCCGGCCTGCTGGAGTTCGGCGCACGCGTGCTGTTTCGGCATCCGCTGGTGCGTTCGGCGGCCTACCGGTCGGCGTCCGTCCAGGAGCGACAGGACGTCCACGGCGCGCTGGCGGAGGTGACCGATCCCGAGGTCGATCCCGACCGGCGCGCCTGGCACAGGGCCCAGGCCGCGCCCGGGCCCGACGAGGATGTGGCCGACGAGCTCGAGCGCTCGGCCGGCCGCGCGCAGGCCCGCGGCGGCTTGGCGGCGGCGGCGGCGTTTCTCGAGCGCGCGGCGACGCTGACGCCCGAATCCGGTCGCCGTGCCGACCGCCTGCTCGCGGCCGCCAGGGCGAAGCGCGACGCCGGTGGGCTGGACGAGGCGCTGGGCTTGCTGGTCGCGGTCGAGGCCGGTCCGCTCGACGCGCTGCGGACCGCCGAAGTGGAGCACCTGCGCGGGCAGATCGCGCTGGAACAGCAACGTGGCGGCGACGCTGCCCGGCTGCTCCTCAGCGCGGCCAGGCGCTTCGAGTCGCTCAACGCGGACCGAGCGCGCGAGACGCACCTCGAGGCGCTCGTGGCTGCGATGTGGGTCGGCGACCTGAACAGCCCCGGCGGCGTGCTGGATGCTGCCGAGGCCGCTCGGGCTGCGCCCGGAGGCCCCGACCCGCCGCGGGTGGTGGACGTCCTGCTCGACGCTTTGGCGCTCCGGTTGACGGAGGGATACGCAGCCGCCGCGCCGACGCTGACCCGAGCACTCGAACTGGTTCTCGCTGTGGAGGTCGGCACCGACGATGTCAGCCGCTGGCTGTCGCTCACCGGTGGACGAGCCGGCGCCGTCACCGCGGTCGAGCTTTGGGACGCCGAGTCTTGGCATTCCCTGGCCGCTCGCCAGGTACAGGTCGCTCGCGATACGGGCGCGCTTGCGCACTTGCGTATCGCGCTCAACTCCTCCGCAGGCAACCACATCCTCGCGGGCGAGCTGACCGCGGCCGCGCTGATGCTCGAGGAGGATCACCTGATCGCGGAGGCGACCGGGAACCCGCCGATTCCGTATACCGACATGATGCTCGCCGCGTGGCGCGGCCAGGCAGCGCGGGCGTCAGAGCTGATCGAGGCCACCTTGCAGGAGTCGACCGCACGCGGCCTGGGTCGGTTTGTCACGCTCGCGACCTACGCGAGCTCGGTGCTCTACAACGGCCTCGGTCGCCACGACGCCGCGCGCGACGCCGCCTTCCAAGCGTTCGAGGGCGACCAGGTCGGGGGCGCCGCGTACGTCCTGCCCGAGCTGGCCGAGGCGGCGTCCAAGACGGGCGACGTCGCGCTCCTTCGTACGGCACTGGAGTGGATGTCAGAACACACGCGCGTGACCTCCACGGACTGGGCGCTGGGGATCGAAGCCCGCGTTCGCGCCCTACTCGACGATGGGGAGGCGGCCGACAGTTTCCACCGCGAGTCGCTCGCGCGCCTCGGTCGTACCCGCGTCCGCGCGGAGCTCGCCCGCGCCCATCTGCTCTACGGCGAGTGGCTGCGACGCGAGCGCCGGCGCGTCGA
Source organism: Solirubrobacteraceae bacterium (assembly GCA_033855555.1). GTDB lineage: Bacteria > Actinomycetota > Thermoleophilia > Solirubrobacterales > Solirubrobacteraceae > AC-49. The sequence continues at coordinate 5,623 of JAWVFZ010000425.1, read as the reverse complement.
CGCGCGCGACCAGCTGCGCACCGCCCACGAGATGCTGGACGCGATGGGCATCGAGGCATTCGCAGAGCGGGCACGGCGCGAACTGCTGGCGACGGGCGAGACAGTCCGTCGACGCACCGTGGAGACGCGCGACGAGCTCACCGCCCAGGAGGCTCTGATCGCGCGCCTCGCCCGCGACGGACTGTCCAACCCGGAGATCGGGACCCGGCTGTTCATCAGCCCGAGAACGGTCAAGTACCACCTGCGCAAGGTCTTCATCAAGCTCGGCATCAGCTCACGCAACGACCTCGGCCGCGTGCTGCCCGGGGACCCGCCCTCCGTTCCGCCTGTGTAGCCGAACCAAAGCCCTCGCACTGTCCACTGGCGGATGCGAGCGCGGCCCGCGCGAGCGAGACTCGCCGCAATGCACTGGTCGAGCACCCCCATCGAGCCGCGCTTCCGGACGATCGACGGGTTGTCGATCCGCTTTGCCGAGAGCGAGCAGCGGGACGACCACGCGCTGTTGCTGAGTCCCTGGCCGGAGAGCCTGCTCGCGTTCGACCCGACCTGGGCGCGGCTCGCCGAACACACCCATCTGGTGGCGGTCGACCTGCCGGGGTTCGGTCATTCCCAGCGCAGCAACGCGCTGCTGTCACCGCGCGCGATGGGCGACTTCGTCATTCGCCTCGCTGACGCGTTCGGGCTCGAGAACCCCCACGTCGTCGGCCCCGACATCGGCACCGGCGCGTCGCTCTTCGCGGCGGCCTTACATCCGGGGCGTTTGCGTAGCCTCGTCGTCGGCAGTGGCGGCTCGGCATTCCCGCTCCAGCTCGGCGGGGTCCTGAAGGACTGGGTCGAAGCCCCCGACCTCGACGGATACCGCAGCGCTGATCCGCGCGAGATCGTCTCCGGCGCGTTGACGGACATCGAGCGGTACGTGCTTCCTGACTTCATCCGCGAGGACTACCTCTTCTCCTACGACGGCGACCGCTTCGTCGAGTCGATGCGCTACGTGCGCAGCTACCCGACGGAGCTTCCCGTTCTGCGCGATCTACAGCCCGAGATCCAGACGCCGGTGCAGATCATCGCCGGCGCGCGCGACCCGGCGGTGCCACCGGTCAACGCCGAGTTTCTCCACGAGCGGCTCCCCAACAGCAAGCTCGACATCATCGACGTGGGGCACTTCACCTGGGAGGACGGGGCGGATGAGTACGCGGCGCTCGTGACGAACTGGTGGGGCGGCGGCTACAGGACCACCACGTCAGCGTGACTCCTCCCAGCTCTGAACGACTGCTGTCTGCGGTCTATGCGCAGCTGACGCAAGAGTCGCGCCGCCGGCACCGAGAGAGGAAAGCCACGCGTATCCCACGGGACGAGGAGTCGAGATTCATGACCACACGCGACGCGATCGCAGTAGAGCCGCTCGACGCAGCGGTCGATCATGTCCGCGGCCCCTCGGCCGGGCATCTGATCCTCGAGTACGGCGACTACGAATGCCCGTATACGCGCGCGGCCTTCCGACAGATACAACGCGTCGAGAGACAAGGCGGCGTGCGATTCGCCTTTCGGCACTATCCACTGAGCAAGATCCACCCTCACGCGCTCGCAGCGTCCGCAGCGGCGGAGGCTGCCGCGCGTCAGGACCGGTTCTGGCAGATGCACGAGCTGCTCTTCCACGGTCAGACAGCGCTCGAAGACCAGGATCTACGCGGCTACGCCGCCGAGCTCGAGCTCGATCTCGCGCTGTTCGACAACGACCGCAAGAGCGCCGCGGTGCTACGACGCGTCGGCCGCGATATCGAGAGCGGGCTGGCTTCGGGTCAGGTGACGGGCACGCCCACGCTGTTCATCGACGGAGTCGTGCACCGAGGCGGATACGACGCGGCGCAGTTGCTGGAGGTGCTCGGATAGCCCGCGAACCGCGGATCGCCGTCCTCGGTGCGGGTCACGTCGGCCCGGTGATCGCGCGCGTCGCGATCGCCGCCGGCTACGACGTGTCGATCGCGGCTTCTGGTGACCCCGAGAAGATCGCGCTCATCACGCAAGTGCTCGTGCCGGGTGCCCAGCCGCGATCGGCCGCCGATGCCGTCGACGATTCCGATGTGGTCGTGCTCGCGATCCCGATCCATAAGTTCGCGGCCTTCGACCCCGCCTTGGTCGCCGACAAGCTCGTGGTCGACACGATGAACTATTGGCCACCGGTCGACGGTGTTCAGCGGCTGTTCGAAGATCGCCAGCACGGCAGCAGCGAGATCGTTCAGCACCGGCTTGCCCGCTCGACGATCGTCAAGACCCTCAACCACATCGGCTACCACGAGCTGGAAGACGAACTGCGACCTGTGGGCTCGCCTGAACGCAGCGCGCTCGGCGTTGCCGGCGACGACCCGGACGCGGTGGGCGTCGTCGCGGAAGTCGTCGAGCGCATCGGCTACGACACCGTCCGCCTGAACAGCCTGAGGGCCGGCCGCCTCCTCGAACCCGGTGGCCCTGTCTTCGGCGTTTCGCTGCGCCGGCCCGATTTCGAACTGGCGCTGCGCGCCGAAGCCGCATAGAGAAAGAGACCCGACGTGACCCCACAGTTCCCGCTCATCTTCGGCCTCGACACCTTCGGCGATGTAACGCACGACGATGACGACCGTCCGCTCTCACACGCCCAGACGATCCGCAACCTGGTCGAGCAAGGTGTCCTTGCCGACCAAGTCGGCGTGGACTTCTTCGGGATCGGCGAACACCACACCGATGACTTCCCGCTGTCGGCCGCCGACGTGGTGCTCAGCGCGATCGCCGCGCGCACGCCCCGTATTCGCGTCGGGTCGGCGGTCACGGTCTTGAGCTCGGACGATCCCGTGCGGGTCTTTCAGCGCTACTCCACGCTCGACGCAGTCTCCGGCGGCCGGGCAGAGGTCGTACTCGGGCGAGGTTCCAGCATCGACTCGTTCCCGCTCTTCGGCTATGACCTTGCCGACTACGAGGACCTCTTCGAGGAGAAGGTCGACCTCTTCGCCGCATTGATGGAGGGTGGGCCGGTCACCTGGCAGGGCAAGACCCGCCCGGCGCTCACCAACCAGGATGTCGTGCCGCACACCGAATCCGGTCCCTTCCCGGTATGGATCGGCGTCGGCGGCAGCCCCCAGTCCGTCGTGCGCGCCGCGCGGTACGGCTTCTCGCTGATGCTCGCGATCATCGGCGGGTCAACGGCGCGTTTCGCACCGTTCTCCAAGCTCTTCCACCAGGCCCTCGACAGCCTTGGGAAAGCCCCCCTCCCGATCGGAGTGCATTCGCCCGGTCACGTCGCTGCCACCGACGAGGAGGCGCGCGAAGAGTTCTGGCCGCGCTACCTGGAGGTCCTGCGCCACGTCAGCAAGACCCGTGGATTTGCGGTTCCGACCAAGGATTCGTTCATGTACGAGATCGGGCCGAACGGAGCGCTCCACGTCGGATCGCCTGAGACGGTCGCGCAGAAGATCGCGGACACGCTCAAGGCAACGGGCGCGAACCGCTTCGATCTGAAGTACGGCATGGGCGGCCTCTCCCATCGGGCCCTCATGACCAACATCGAGCTGTACGGCACCCAGGTCGTCCCACGGGTCCGCGAGCTCGTGGCCTGACCGCGAGCATCGCCATCATGTCGGGGTGAGTACGACGGCGGACCTCGAGGAGCCACGGCGGGTGCGCCTGACTTTTGGGGCGCTCCTGCTGGTGCTGCTGCTGGCGTCGCTGGATCAGACGATCGTCTCGACGGCGCTGCCGACGATCGTCGGCGACCTGGGCGGACTTTCGAAGCTCTCCTGGGTCGTCACGGCCTACCTGCTGTCCTCGACAGTGGTCGGGCCGGTGTACGGAAAGCTCGGTGACCTTTACGGACGGAAGATCGTGCTGCAGTCGGCGATCGCAATCTTTCTCGCGGGGTCGGCGCTGTGCGGGATCAGCCAGAACATGACCGAGCTGATCGCCTTCCGGGCGGTGCAGGGGCTGGGTGGCGGCGGCCTGATCGTGGTCACGATCGCCGTCGTCGGCGACATCGTCCCGCCGCGGGAGCGCGGTCGCTATCAGGGCTTCTTCGGCGCCGTCTTCGGCGTGTCGACCGTGATCGGGCCGCTGCTCGGCGGCTTCTTCGTCGACAACCTCTCGTGGCGCTGGATCTTCTACGTCAACGTCCCGATCGGCCTGGTGGGGCTCACCGTGATCGCGGCAGCTTTCCAGGCGCGCACCGATCGAACCAGACACACGATCGACTACCTCGGCGCGGTCCTGCTTGCGGGGGGACTCACGGCGATCGTGCTCTACACGAGCCTCGGCGGCACGACGTACCCCTGGGGCTCGGCGGGGATGCTCGCCTTGGTCGTGACAGGTGTCGTCCTGCTCACCGCGTTCGTTTTCGTGGAGGCTCGCGCCGCGGAGCCGATCGTGCCGCTGGAGCTCTTCCGCAACCGCACCTTCGCCGTCACCAGCGCCGTCGGCTTCATCATCGGCCTGGCGCTGTTCGGCGCCGTCACCTACCTGCCGCTCTACCTCCAGGACGTCAAAGGCCACAGTGCCACCGCCTCGGGCCTGTTGATCACGCCGATGATGGCGGGCCTCCTGATCACCTCGATCGGGAGCGGGCTGCTGATCAGCCGCTTCGGTCGCTATAGGCCGTTCCCGATCGTCGGCACGGCAATTACGGCCGGCGGACTCCTGCTGCTCTCGCGCCTGCACGTTGGCACCTCGACCGTCCTGGCCGGCGGCTACATGCTCGTGCTCGGGCTCGGGCTCGGGCTCGTCATGCAGGTGCTCGTCCTCGCAGCGCAGAACGCAGTCGACTACAAGTACCTCGGCGTCGCCAGCTCCGGCTCAACGCTCTTTCGCCAGATCGGCGGCTCGATCGGCGTCGCGGTGTTCGGCGCCATCTTCGCGGACCGACTCGCAGCCAACCTCGCAGACAGCCTCCCGCCCGGCGCGCGCGTGCCGGCGGCTCCGAGCCCGGCCGCACTCGAACAGCTCCCGTCCGCCGTGCACGCCGCCTACGCCACCGCGGTGACCGAGGCGCTGCATCCGGTCTTTCTCGCCGCGGCCGCGATCGCAATGGTCGCCTTCCTCCTCACCTGGCTCTTGCCGGAGCTGACGCTGAAAGCCACCACGCAGGCCCCCGACCTGGGCGACGGCTTGGGGGCCGCCCGCGACGACGATGCGCTCCGCGGGCTCGAGCGCGCGCTGTCGGTACTCGCCGGGCGCGAGCAGCGCTGGGATCTGTACCAGCGTCTCGCCACCCGCGCCGAAGTTGAGCTCGCGCCGCCGGCGCTCTGGCTGCTCGCGCGGCTCGGCGACTGCCCACCAGTGACCGCGCCCCAACTGGCCGAGCGGTTGCACGTCGATGCGCGCTCGATCGACGGGGCGCTCGAGGACCTGCGCCAGGGGTCCCTCGTCGACACGCGAGACGACGGGACCATCACGCTCACGACGCCCGGGCGAAGCGCCTACGAGCGTCTCGTCGCCGCACGGTGCGCCGGACTTCGCGAGCTCCTCGACGGATGGGATCCGGAGCGGCACCCCGAGCTTCAGCGCATGGTCGACGGACTCGGACGCGACCTCGTCAGCGAGATTCCCGCGCCGCCGGGCGTCCCCCTCGCGGGAAGCGGTCGGTGATGTCATTGCCGATCAGCAC
>JAWVFZ010000424.1:0-13422 GCA_033855555.1 Solirubrobacteraceae bacterium | reverse complement strand
CGTGCAGGGCATTGGCGAGATCCGAGCGCGCGCTCGATTGAGCGGCGGCGAGCTGCGCGACCAACCGAGCCTGTCGTTCAGCGAGCTCGCCCACTTCCTGCGCGCTGCGCTTTGCGTTCAGAAGCCCCGACGCGAAATACTGGAACAGCAGCGAGACCGCCCCCAGCGATGCGAGCGCGGCATATTCGCCATGGCGGTACAGCAGTGCTCCGACGCCCGCAGTGAGCCCCAAGAGTGCTTCCGAGGGAAAGACTGGGCGAAGCGCCGCCCACCACGCATCCCAACGCAGCCCTCCGGTATGAAGCATCGCCAGAGCGAGGCTCGCGAGCGTTGCGGCCATGTACAGCAGCCCGGCCTTGGCGAAGAGCGTCATTCCGTCGTCAAGCCGCGTGTGCAGCGCGTGCCCGGCCAGGCCAACGACCAATCCGAGCACCCCATACGACAGGACGTTGGCGAGCGTGTCGCGCGTTGTCAGCGAGCGCCGCCGTCCGTCCAGGACGCTGCTCACGGCCCCGATGAGACCGGCGGGAGCCGGCCCGAGGAGGACGCCGCCAAGAACGAGCGGTACGAACGCGGCCGTGATCGAGAAGTCGCGGGTCACCGAGACGACGAAGCGATCCGACGCGATCGCCGCCACCATCAAGCCCACCACAAGCCACTCCGGCCGCCAGTCGCTCTGGCGCGAAACCAGCGCCAATCCGATCAGGCAAGCAAGCAGAAGCAGAGCGCGAAGCCTCACCTCCCGGCTCGGCCGAACGGCGAGCGTCACGGACCCGCCTCTCCCCGCTGCAGGAAGGCGATCGCCAGGCACAGGGCCGCAGCCCCCGCCACGGCGAAGGCGACGCGCGGATTCCACACCGCCGCCATCACACCGCCCGCGATGAACCCCAGACCGGGCATCGCGGCCCCCATCGACTCCAGCAGCCCCATGACGCGGGCCTGCAGACCCTCGGGAACCTGCTCCTGGATGAGGGTCAGGAAGGCGACCCACTGGACCCCGTTCCCCAGCCCGCCCACGAATGCCGCGGCGCAGGCGACCACGATCGAATTCGCGCCGGCGAAGCCGAGGAAGGCCAGGCCGACGGCGACGGTGGATGCCGCCAGAACGGTCGGCAGCGGACGGTGGCGCAGCTGCGCGAACACGCCCGATCCAGCCAGGATTCCGACGCCCCAGGCGCTCAGAAGCGCGCCGTACGCGAGGTCCCCCGCGTCGAGCGAGCGCTTGACGTAGACGATCTCGATCGGCGTGGCGATCGTGAAGATCACGAACCCCACCGCCTCGGCGATCACCAGACGGCGCAGCACCGGCCGCGAGGACACCGCTTGCACTCCCTCGCTCACGCGCTCTCGCCAGCCGGCCACCGACGCCTCTTCGCTGGGCTCGTGACCGTGTCCCACCAGCAGCACCGCGACGAGGAGGAACGACACCGCATCGACGATCAAAGCCACACCAGGCCCCCAAGCCGCGACGATGAGGCCTCCCAGGGCGGGCCCGGCAGCGCTCGCCACGGCGAAGCCGACGTTGATCGTGGCGTTGCCTTCGCGAAGCATCCCCGCCGGGATCAGCAAGGTCGCCACCGCGCCGCGCGTCAGGCCGCGCGCCGTGACGGCGATCACCCCATCGACAAGGGCGAGCACGAGGACCGCTGGTAGCCAGAAATGACGCGTCGTCACGGCCAGCAGCGCGAACGCCGCCGCCTCCCCCAGATACAGCGGCGGAAGCACGCGCCGCAGCGCGACGCGATCCAAGCGGGCCGTCAGCACGGGCGCCAGCAGGGCCGGGAGCAGCCTCGCCGAAAGAAACAGGGCAACAGGCGCCATGACGTACCCGGTGCGGTCGAGGACGAGGATCGCGAGGGCGACGACCCCGATGTTGTCCCCGAGCTCGTTGACCGTGTAGGAGCCGGCCAGGCGCGCGAAACCAGGCACGCGCAGCGAAGTGGCCACCGAACTCATGGCGCCGTACCCTAGATCCATCGCCCACATATTCAGGTTTTGGAGCGTTTTGCCGATCAACGCGGGCGTGAGGCTTTCCCCGAAGGTGACCGCTGCCAGCCTGTGGGTGGTGGCCGCTTGCGGCGTTGCCGTGGCAGGTGCTGCGTCGCGCGCGGACGACTGGACCCCCCTGGGGCTGGTCGCTCTCCTCGTGGTCATCTCGATCGCGAGCGACGCCTTGGGCGTGGAGTCGCGTGGCATGAGGCTGTCGGGCTCGTTCATCGCGATCGTGCTCGCGATGGCGCTTCTCGGACCGGCCCCCGCGGTGGCCATCGCGCTCGCCACGATCGCCGTCGACACCTGGCGGGCCCGCCCCCCGGCCGTCGCGATCGCCGCGAACTTCGCCACCCACGCGACCTACCCGCTCATCGGCGCCCTGCTTGTCCGGCTCGGCGGCGGCGAGCAGATCAGCCCCTGGGCGTTCGGCCTGGTCGTGCTGGGCGCCTTTGCAGCCTCGAACCTCTACAGCTTCGCGCTCGTCGCGCTGGCGCGTCGCCTCGCAACCGGGGCGCCGTTCCACAAGCAGGTCCAGGAGGTCTTCCTCCCGCTGGCCACATCCGAGGCGATGGCCGCCGTGCTGTCGGTCGCGATCGTGCTGTCCTACAGGGCGGTCGGCTTTGCGGCCATGACGGCGCTGGTCGTCGTCCTGTTCATGTTCCAGGTGCTCGCCCGCGAGCTGCTGCTCTCCCAGGAGCGCGCGATCGAGCTCGAGCACCGCACCGAGCAGTTGAGCGCCCTGCAGGTCGGAGTCCTCGCGACGCTCATCCAGACGCTCGCGCTGCGCGACAAGATGACGGCTCGCCACAGCGCCGCGGTCGCGCGCTACACGAAGTCGATCGCCCAGGAGATGGGGCTCGACGAGGAGCAGCAGGAGGTCGCGCACACCGCGGGCCTGCTCCACGATGTCGGGAAGTTCATCTTCCCCGACAACATCCTGTTCGCCGACCGCAAGCTGACCGATGCCGACTGGGAGATCGTGAAGAAGCACCCCGCCCAGGGCGCGAAGCTCGTGCGCCGCGTCGACGGCTACGGCCCGGTCGCCGACATCATCCTGGCCCACCATGAGCGCATGGACGGGAAGGGCTACCCGAACAGCCTGCCGGCCGACGAGATCCCGCTGATCTCACGCATGATCTCGGTCGCCGACACCTTCGACGTGATGACTGCGCGGGACTCCTACCGCAAGCCGGTCCCCCGCGAGGAGGCGCTCGCTGAATTGCACCGCGTCTCGGGGACCCAGCTCGACGGCGACGTGGTCAAGGCCTTCATCCGCGTGCTGAATCGCAAGGACGTCAACTTTCAGCACACGACGGATGCGGATTTCGAGGCTGAGCTGGGCTTCAGGGCCCGCGTCGCGAAGTTCGCGCGACGCCGCGCTGCCTAGGCACGCCTGAATAGAACACTCGTCCATCCAGGCGCATATACCTAAAAGTGGGGATGGCGTACATAGGCAAAGGTACGCTTTAGTACGCCCAGCGCACGGCGTGAGTGCTTGAACACCCACGCCAATGCGATCGTGATCCGTCAATTCGCGCCGCAGGCAACGCGGCGGTTGAAAGGGGCACCGCATGAGCTGGAAGTGGTAACGAAACAGCTTTGCAGTACCCAAAGAGGGCGTCCTGAGGGGCGCCCTCGTTGTTTCTTCGGCAGGGCATCGAGTTCCTTTAGCGATCGTCTTTGCGGTGGACTTCTTGGCAGACTTCTTGCAGCGTGCCCCTGCCAGACCGCCTCAGCGCCCTCGACTCAGCCTTCCTTGACCTCGAGACCGCTCAGGCGCCCCTGCACGTCGGCTGGACGCTGAAGCTCGAGGGGCCGGCTCCCTCCGTTGCAGCCCTGCGTCGCCACGTGGACGCGCGCCTGGACGGACTGCCGCGGTTCCGCCGGCGCGTCGACGGTCAGCAGTGGGTCGACGACGACGGGTTCGATGTCGCCCGCCACGTGCACGGGATGACGCTCGCGGCGCCTGGTGGCGGCGGCGAGCTGCGGGCCCTGGCCGGCACGCTGCTGAGCCGGCCGCTGGACATGAACCGGCCGCTGTGGCGGCTGTCGCGGATCGACGGGCTCGCGGGCGGCGGCTGGGCGATCGTCGGCCAGGCTCACCACGCGCTGGTCGACGGCATCGCCGCCATCCAGGTCGCGTTGCTGCTCTTCGACGGCGTGGACGCCCCGCCCTCGACGTGGACGTCGCGCCCGGCGCCGTCGGGGGCCCGGTCCGCCCAGGCGAACGCCGGCGCCCGCGCCACGGGCGCGGCCCGGGCAGCGGGCGCACTGACAGCCGCGCTGCGCAGACCAGCGGGCCCGGCCCGCGAGGTCCGGGCCGCCGCGAGCGCGCTCTCGCGCCCGGCCGCGCCGACGTCGCTGGACCGCAGCGCGACACGCCGGCGCGAGGTCGCCTTCGCCGACGCGCCGCTGGAGGACCTGCGCGCCGCGGGCCGCCGCCACGGCGCCACGATCAACGACATCCTGCTCGCGGCCTCCTCGCTCGCGCTCGGGAGAGCGCTCAAGCGCCGTGGCGAGCGCCCACAGGCGGTGAAGGTGCTCGTCCCAGTCAACACGCGCACGGGCGAGCCGGGCGATCTGGGCAACGACATCTCCTTCATCACGGTCGAGCTCCCCGTGCGCGAGACCGACCCGCTCAGGGTTCTGCGCTCGGTGCGCGACGCCACGAAGGCCGCCAAGGCCGGCGGCGAGGCTCGGCCGCTGCGCGCGCTGACGCAGGCCTCCGACCTCCTCCCCGGCCCCGGCCGGCGGCTGGTCATCCGCACGGCCGTCCGTGCCGCGGGCTTCAACGCCGTCGTGTCCAACGTGCCGGGCCCGCCGGAGCACCTCACGCTGCTCGGCCGCCGCCTTACAGCGATGCACCCCGCTGTGCCGTTCCTGCACGGCCACGCTGTCTCCATCGGCGCGCTGTCCTACGCCGGGCGCCTGCAGGCCGGCGTCTACGCCGACGCCGAGGTGCTGCCCGACGCCGTCGAGCTCGCCCGCGACCTCGAGCAGGCGCTCGATGCCCTGCGCGTCGGCCAGCGCGAGCCGGCCGTCACGCCGTGGGGCGCCAGGGCGCGCGCACGGCGACGCCCTCAGGGCGCCAGGCGGTAGACCGGGCCTTCCAGCGACGCCGCGTAGACCCGGCCGCGGGCGTCCTCGCCGAACGACGACAGGCTCGAGACGGTCCGCACGCCGATCGGCCGGTCGCCCGAGGCGCGCGACTGCGAGAGCTTGACCGAACGCAGCTCGCCCTTGCAGAAGTCGCCGTAGATGTAGCGGCCATAGAGGCCGCGCAGCGCGCGGTCGCGGACGACGTAGCCGCCGGTGATCGAGCACCAGCCGTTCGCATGGGTCTTGGTGAGCTGGGGGAAGACCGCGCCCGGAGCCGGCTCGTTGTAGTTGCGGCGCCGACCCTCCCACGGGCGCCATCCGAAGTTGACGCCGCGCGCGGTGCCGCGGCGGCGGAAGTCGATCTCCTCGACCTCGTTCTGGCCGACGTCCCCAATGACGATGTCCCCGGTCACGCGGTCGAACGAGAAGCGCCACGGATTGCGCAGGCCGTAGGAGTAGATCTCGCCGCGAGCGCCACTTTTGCCGACGAAGGGGTTGCTCTTCGGGATGGAATAGCCGCCGCCGGGCTTCGGCGCGATGCGGATGATCTTGCCCAGGAGCGTGCCGAGGTTCTGGCCGTTGCCGCGCGCGCCGTGCTGGTCGTTGGCGCCGCCGCCGTCGCCGAGGCCCGCGTACAGGTAGCCGTCGGGCCCGACGGCAAGCTGGCCGCCGTTGTGGTTGGACTCGGTGTCGGGCTGGACGACAAGGGGCCTGGCGGTGGCGGCATCGGCGTGGTCGCGCGAGGACGCGCGCAGCTCGTCGATCTCCTCGTAGCCGCGGCGGTTGGTGAAGTACACCCAGAAGCGGCCCGACTTGGCGTAGTCCGGTGAGAACGCCATCCCCAGGAGGCCCTGCTCGCCGCCGCTCACGACGCGCGACGTCAGGTCCAGGAACGGCTGCGCCAGCAGCTTCCCGCCCCGCAGAACGCGGACCTTGCCGCCCTGCTGGACGACCATCAGGCGCCTGGTGTCGTGTGGAGGCGCCGTCACGTACGTGGGGCTGTCGAAGGTCCCGACACGCACGAGGTGCACCGCGGCGGCGTGGGCGGGCGCAGTGGCTGACGGAGCGGTGGAGTGGACCGTCGTGCGACCGGAGGCGTCGCCGCCCGAACCGCCACACGCGGCCAGCAAGACCAAACCGACGGCGACCGGAACGGCAGCGAGACGCAGCATCCCGTCAGGATGCCAGTCCAGCAGCGCCGTAACGCAACTGTGGCGCACTCAGACGGGAGCAGAGATGAGCCAGCGAGAGTTCGACGTGATCGTGATCGGGGCCGGGCCGGCCGGAGAGGTCATAGCCGGGCGACTCGGCAAGGCCGGTTTGGGCGTCGCGCTCGTCGAAGCCAATCTCGTCGGCGGCGAGTGCGCGTATTTCGCCTGCATGCCGTCCAAGGCCCTGCTGCGCCCCGCCGAAGCGGTCGATGAGGCCCGCCGCCTCCCGGGCGCCGCTGAGGCCGTCACGGGCGAGCTCGCCGTCGGCGCCGTCCTGCGCCGCCGCGACGAAGTCATCCACAACCTCGACGACGGCAGCCAGCTGCCCTGGCTCGAGGAGCGCGGCGTCGAGATCGTGCGTGGCCACGGACGCCTCGCCGGCGAACGCACAGTCCGCGTCGGCGACGATGAACTCGTCGCGCGCCGCGCGGTCGTGGTGGCCACCGGCAGCGAGGCGTTGATTCCGCCGATCGACGGCCTCCGCGAGGCCGAGCCGTGGACCAATCGCCAGGGCACGACCACGAAGCGCGTCCCCGCTCGATTGCTGATCCTTGGCGGCGGCGTCGTGGGGGTCGAGATGGCCCAGGCCTTCGCCACGCTCGGCTCCGAGGTGACGCTGGTCGAGGGCGGCGAGCGGATTCTCCCGCGTGAGGAGCAGTTCGCCGCCCAGCAGGTCCACGAGTCGCTCGAGGGCCGGGGCGTGCAGATCATCACGGGCGTCAAGGCGACGGCGGTGCGGCGCAACGGCGACGTGACGATGGAGCTCGAAGGTCACGAGCCGGTCACGGGCGACGAGATCCTCGTCGCGGTCGGCCGGCGGCTACTGACCGGCGACCTCGGGCTGGAGACGGTCGGGCTGGAGCCCGGCAAGCCCGTCGAGGTGTCCGACACGATGCAGACCAGCGCCCACGACTGGCTCTACGCCATCGGCGATGTCAACGGCCGCGTGCTGCTGACCCACATGGGCAAGTACCAGGCGCGGATCGCCTCCGACCACATCCTCGGCAAGGACGTCGAGCTGCGCTCGGACGGGGCGCTGTCGCCGCGAGTGATCTTCACCGACCCGCAGGTGGCGGCAGTCGGCCACACCGCAGACAGCGCTCGCGAGGCCGGGTTGGACGTGACGGTCGTCGAGGTTCCGTCGGGCGGCAACGCCGGCGGCTCGTTCTACGGCCGCGGGGCCCCCGGGACCGCTCGCATCGTGGTCGACGAGCGCCGCGGGGTGATCGTGGGCGCGACGCTCACGGGCCCCGACATCGGTGACTTCCTGCAAGCCGCGACGATCGCAGTCATCGGCGAGGTTCCGCTTACACGCCTGTGGCACGCCGTCCCGAGCTTCCCGACGCGCAGCGAGCTGTGGCTGCGGCTGCTCGAGAGCTACGGGCTCTGATCAGGCCTCTCCCTCCCAGTAGCCGACGCCCGCCGAGCGCTGCACGATGAGCCGATCGCGACCGTCCTTCGGGTTGGCGGCGATCTTGTCGCTGTCGGGGTAGACCACGACGCCCGTCGAGCTGACGTTCGCCCACATCAGCACCTTCGCGTCGGCGTCGGTGTGGTTGGTCACCTTGTGTGCGCCCTCGGGGCCCTCTACGAACGCGACGACGTCGCCCTGCCGTAGCTCGTCCTCGCCCCCGGGGTGGCGCAGCGTCGGGCGGCCCTCGACGACCAGCAGCCATTCCTCCTCGCCGTACTCGTAGTGATAGGGGCAGATCGACTGGCCCGGTCGCACGAGATACAGCGTGGCGCCCAGCTTCTCGCCACCGACCTTGGGGCCGATGCGGTCGTACGCGGTGCGGAAGCCATCGGGGTCGTCCTCGTCGTCGATGAGCTCCGGCTCATGCAGGTTGTAGCGGCGCATGGCGGCGAGCCTAGCGTCGCCACGGTCGCGCTCTCGCGCCGGAGCTCAGCCGTGAAGCCGTCCGCTGAGCTGCCCGCGCAGCGAGGCGATCTCGGTGACCGCGACGCCGACGTAGGCCGCCGAGGCGGCGACGATGTCGGACTGCAGGTCGGCCATGTAGGCCGCGTCATCAGTGAGTCCGGTGAGGGCCGCCAGCGCCCGCTCGGACTCCAGGCGCGTCATCCGCTCCTGCAGCTCGGCGCTGCCGTAGCCCGCTTCGATGTAGCTGCTGATTCCCATGCCGTGAAGCTACGGCGCGACAGGCGGCCGATCGTCACCCTCGCGGACGGTCTTGCGTCCTCCTCGCGGAGGATCTAGCGTCATTGCCATGGACAGCAACCAGACCATCCGCTCGCTCTCCGGCCTTCGCCTCGCGGTCGGCACCTCCGCGTGGGCGACGCCCAACCTCGCGGGCAGGGCGTTCGGCCTGGATGCCAAGGCGAACCCGCAGTCCCCGTACCTCGCCCGGCTGTTCGGCATCCGCGACGTCGCGCTCGCGATCGGCGCGCTCACGACGACCGGGGAGTCGCGCAGGCGCTGGCTCGCGCTCGGCCTGCTGTGCGACGCGGCCGACGCCGCCGCCGGCGTGCTCGCGAGCCGCGGCGGCTACCTGCCGAAGCTCCCGACCGTTCTCGTGACCGCCACGGCCCTCGCTGCAGCCGGGCTCGGCGCCGCGGCGCTGGCGGCCGGCGACGGCGAAGTCGCGGTCTAGCTGTCGACGACGCGGAAGCTGATCGCGGCGCGCTGCAGGCGGGCGATCAGCGCGTCACCCATCGCCACGGCCGTGGTGACCTGACCGGAGGATGGCGGGAGGTCGTCCTGTGCAAGGCACAGCGCGGACTCGGCGAGCATCTTCGCGGTCTCCGTGTAACCCGGATCGCCACCTGCGACTTCCGTGAGCACGCGCTTGCCACCGCCCTCGCCGACGAAGCGGACCTTGAACCAGCCGTTGGCGCGCTGCTCCTCCGACGGGCCGTCGCCTGGGGCCAGGCGTCCCAGCAGCGCCTTGCGCACGGGCGGAACCTGCGCCATGGCGAACAGCGAGGCGAGGCCGCCGACGCCGGCCACCGCGACCGGCAGCTTCTTGACCGCGGCGTAGTGGCCGTAGGCGAAGTCCGGGCCGTAGCGCTCGAGCGCCCGGGCAGAGGTCGCGATCACCTGCGGATCGATCGTCGGCAGCGGCAGCGCCCAGTAGCCCAGCGCCCGATGGGGCTTGGCGGCCAGCCGCACGCGGCGGCGCTCGTCGCGCGGCTCGGCCTGCCGGCGCTGCTTGTGCGCCTGCTGGGTCTGGCGCACACGCGCGAACGCCGTCATCGCCGAGGCGAACGTACCGCCCGAGGGCTTGCCGCCGGCGCGCACGTAGCCGCGGACCTCCAGCGGCACGCCCTCCGGAAGCTGCTCGACGGTGAACAGCACCCCCAGGTCGTGCGGAATCGAGTCGAAGCCGCAGGCGTGCACGATCCGGGCGCCGGACTTGACGGCCTCGCGATGGTGCAGCAGGAACATCCGGTCGACGAACTCCGGCTCGCCGGTGAGGTCGACGTAGTCGGTGCCCGCCGTCGCACACGCGGCAACCATTGGCTCGCCGTAGGTCACGTAGGGGCCGACGGTCGTGATCACCACGCCCGTGGACTCCGCCACCGCGCGTAGCGAAGCCTCGTCGGTGCTGTCGGCGTGCAGCAGCGGGACGTCGACGGCGAGGCGCTCCGCCACGGCTTGGAGCTTGGCGCGGTTGCGGCCCGCCAGCGCCCAGCGCACGTCCTCGCCCGCGTGCTGCGCCAGGTACTCGGCGGTCAGCGCGCCGGTGAAGCCGGTCGCGCCGAAGAGGACGATGTCGTGCTCGCGGTCAGCCATCCGTCGCACTCTATTGCGGAGCCGCAGAGCCGGCGGGGCCGGACGGCGGTGCTAGTGCTGCTTGTGCTTGGCCTGGCGCTTGCGATGCTGCTTGCGCTTGTGGTGCTTGGCCTTGGCCTTCTTCTTCGCCTTCTTCTTGACCTTCGGCTTGGTGGCTGCAGCCTTGGGCTCGGGAGCGAATGCGCTCGGCACGAAGCGCGCGACGAACGTGCGGATCGGGCCCTCGGCGAGCCGCGCGTAGACACCTGGCTTGCCGGGCTGTGCGCATCCCTCGCCGAAGCTCGTGGCTCCGACGAGCCGGAAGGTCCCGCCGGCGGCCGGCGCGAGCAGCGGGCCGCCGGAGTCGCCCTGGCAGGTGTCGGTGCCGCCTTGGGGATAGCCGGCGCAGAGCATCGTGCGGGCGTCGAAGGACCCGCCGGCCGTCGTGCCCGTGAGCCCGTTGGGATAGGCGGTCGCGCACGCGTCGTCGGACTGGACGGGGACCTTCGCCACCTGCATCCGATCAGGCGCCTGCTGGGCGTCCTGCGAGGTCAGCCCGAAGCCCGCGATCGTCGCCAGGATGCCGGGCGCCCAGATGCTGCGCTCGCCCGGCGCCGCGATGGGCATCGGCGGCACGCGCGAGGCGTTGTCGAGCTCGAGCAGCGTGACGTCGTTGCCGGCGCCATTGGTCACGATGTAATCGCTGTCGACGATGACCTGCTTGACGGCGTGGTCCTCGGCGCCGGTGCCGTCGGCGTGGACGCTGTCGAGCTTGACGTCGTACGCGCTGGGAGGCAGCCCGAGCGGACTCGGGACAAGGCCGCCGCTGAGAGAGCCCGTCAACGAGCCGCAGTGACCGGCGGTCAGCACCCAGGTCGGCGCGATGAGCGTGCCGGTGCAGCCGAACGTCCCGCCGATGGCGATGTTCGCCACGTAGCGCATCTGTCCGTCCGGGACGGGCGTGCCGCCCACCACCGCACCCGCCGGGGCCGCTCCCGCACACAGCGAAACGGCCACGACGATCGCTCCCACAACCCGTCGCATCGGTCGATCGTAACCACGGGGGCCTCGCAGGAACCCCGGTAGCCTCTAGACTGACCGGCCTCGGGGCGTGGCGCAGCCTGGTAGCGCGCACCGTTCGGGTCGGTGAGGTCCCCGGTTCAAATCCGGGCGCCCCGACTTCGTTTCGATGGCCGTCGAACCCGACCCGACGACGGCGCCCTGGACGACTCAGGAATCGTTCAGGTGCCAGTTGACAGCCTGCGCGACCCTTGAGCGGCATGACCATCGCAGCCTCACACGCCGAGATCGAGCGAGTCGAGGTCGGCGAGGACGGCGTCCGGGTGCTCGGAGCGCTCGTTGGCGCCGACGATCCGCCGACGGCGGGCGCGCTCGTCGCGCGACGGCGCTCCGATGGCACCGAGGTGCGTGCGGACGCCACCTTCCACGGCGCCGGCTTCGACGGTCATCTCGTCTTCGGCACGCTGCCGTGGCACGACGAGGAGCCGGAGTTCTGGGATCTCTTCCTGGCGCTCGATGGCCGCGGCGAGGTGCGCCTCGGTCGCCATCTGGACGACGTGGCCAACAAGCGCCAGGCCTACGTCTTCCCGATGCGCGAGCTCGAGCTGCCCGCCGGCCCACGCCGCTTCCGTCCCTTCTACGACGCGGAGAACAACTTCTTCATCCGGACCGGCCAGGTTGGCGCGCCGGCTCCCGCGCCGGCCGCTGCGGCGCCCGGCCAGCCCGCGAAACGCCGGGTCGTGCCGCCCCACCAGATGGCCGCCCACCGGATCGTGGCCGCAATCGCCGGCGCGATCCTGCGCCGGCGCGGCGCCCCTGTGGTCCCTGCGAGCCGCCCGAAGGTCACGATCCTCATCGCCAACGCCTATGGAATGGGTGGAACCGTTCGGACCTGCCTCAACGTCGCCGGGTTCCTGGCGAAGGACCACGACGTCGAGGTGATCTCCGTCCAGCGGCTCCGCGAGAACCCGTTCTTCCCATTTCCCCCCGGTGTCAAGGTGCGCGTCGTCGATGACCAGCGCGACCGTCCGCTGGGCGGCTTGATCGGGCGAGTGCGCCCGTTCCTGCGCGCGCGCAAGACGCGCCTGATCTTCCCCGGCGATCTGCGCTTCGCCCGGGGGCTGTCGTTATGGACCGACGTGCTGCTCATGCGCGCCCTCTGGCAGGTCCGCGAGGGCGTGGTGATGGGCACGCGTCCCGGCCTGAACCTCCTCGCCCTGATGCTCAAGCGCCCCGGGATCGCTGTCGTCGGCCAGGAGCACATGAACCTCGAGTCCCACACCCCCCAGCGTCAGCGCGAGATCGCGCGCCGCTATCCGCGACTGGACGCCGTCGCCGTGCTCACCGAGCGTGATCGCGAGACCTACTCCGGCGTGCTGGGCGAAGCAGGGCGGCTCGAGTGGATCCCCAACGCGGCCCCGGGGCTCGATGCGCCGCCCGCCTCGCTCACGCACCCCGTCGTGGTCGCCGCTGGCCGGTTGACGCCCCAGAAGGGCTTCGACATGCTGATCCCCGCCTTCGCGCAGGTGGTCGAGCGCCACCCCGACTGGACGCTGCGGATCTGCGGCGGCGGCCCGCAGCGCGGACGCCTGGCCAAGCTGATCATGGAGCACGGCCTGTCGAACAACGTGCTGCTGATGGGGCCGGTCAAGCGCCTGGACCTGCAGATGTCCGAGGCGTCGATGTACGTGCTCAGCTCGCGCTTCGAGGGCCTCCCCATGGTCATGATCGAGGCCATGAGCCTCGGGCTGCCGGTCGTGAGCTTCGACTGCCCCACCGGTCCCGGTGACGTGATCGAGGACGGCCGGAGCGGCCTCCTGATACCCGACGGCGACATCGACGCGCTTGCGGCGGGAATGCTGCGCGTGATCGAGGACGAGCCGCTACGCCGCGCGCTCGGCGCGGGCGCCTCCGCGCGTGCCAAGGACTTCTCGCTCGACTCGATCGGCCCGCGCTGGCAGGCGCTGCTCGACGAGCTTGCCTCCCGCGGCTAGCTCGACGGGGCCGCGGCGCGCAGGATCTCGCCCGTGCGCGCGTCCGCCGGATAGAACGCCTCGACGGAGAGCTCGGCGACCGTGATGTCCACGGCGGTCCCGAACGTCGTCACGGTGCTGAAGAACGCCAGCTCGCCATGCGCGCCGCGCAGGCGCAGCGGGACCACGATCTCGTCCGGTGCCACGGCGTGATCGGTCTCGGGCCCCGGGTATCCCCGCAGCTCCCCGAGCAGCGTCGCCTGCGAGGCGTCGCCGGTCAACGCGACCTGGCGCTCGAGGCGATCCAGCAGGTGCGCGCGCCACTGGCCGAGATTGGCGATGCGCGGCGCCATGCCCTCGGGATGCAGCGACACGCGCAGCACGTTGATCGGCGGCT
>JAWVFZ010000423.1:0-6561 GCA_033855555.1 Solirubrobacteraceae bacterium | reverse complement strand
AGTACCGCAGTCATTCCTCCTCGCTCCCGTCGCGGAGGTGGAGTTCGTATACGGCGGCTGAGGCCACCGCGGGATCGTGCGTCGCGACGACCACCGCGTGACCCGTCTCGGCGAGCTCGCGCAGCAGGGCGAGGACCCCGGCGGCGGTGACGTCGTCGAGCTCGCCGGTCGGCTCGTCGGCCAGCAGCACGGCGGGGTCGTTGGCGAGCGCGACAGCGAGGCCGGCGCGCGCCAGCTCGCCGCCGGAGAGCTGGGACGGGCGCGCGTGCGCGCGCCCGGCGATGCCCATCCGCTCGAGCACGGCGGCCCGCCCGGGTGGATCGGGCGAGCCGCCGGCCAGCCGCCGGGCGAGCGCGACGTTGGCGTCGACGCTCAGGTGCCCGACGAGGTTCGCGGACTGGTAGAGCACGCCGATGCCGCGTGCGCGGATCAGCGCGCGCGTCGCCTCGGGGCGCCGCGAGAGGCGCTCGCCCGTCACGCGCACGACGCCGCCGTCGGGCTCGTCGAGCCCCGCGAGGCACGCCATCAGGGTGGACTTGCCCGAGCCCGAGGGTCCGGTGACCGCGACGAGGTCGCCCGGGTCGACGCTCAGGCTGACCCCGCGCAGCGCGAGCGTCTCGTCGTCGCCCGCGTGGTAGAAGCGATACAGGTCGCGTGCCTCGAGTGCCGGGGTCATGCCGTCCACCGCAGCGAGCTCGAGACGATCCTCCATGGATCGACGTTGTCGGCGGTCTTGGCGCCGGTCAGCGTGAGGATCGCCTGGCGGCCCTTGTTGAAGAAGACGTAGCGCTCGACGGCGTCGGTGGTGACCTTGCCGGTGACGGGATCGGGCTTCGACGACGCCAGGTAGCTGATCCGGATCGCGGTTCCTGCGGGACGCTTGACGGCCGACACCTTCGCGCCCGAGAAGCCGGGCGTCGCCCGCTTGAGCTTGGGGATCTCGGTGCTCTGCGCGGTGGTCACCGTGAGCGGGCCGGAGGCCGCCGCAGACTCCATGCGAACCGAGTTGAGCTTGTCGGTGAACGTGACCGCTCCGGCCTGCTTGGCCTGCGCCCAGCCCTCCGGGACCTTGACGCTGAAGTGGCCGCTCGCGAGCCTGTAGGGCACGTAGGCCTGGTTGTCGGGGATGTCGCCCGCGGGGCTGCTCTCCGGGGCGTTGGGGTTCGCAGCAGCGGCGGAGCTGTTGCCGGGGCCCGAGCCCGAGCTCGAGCCGCAGCCGGCGACCGCTGTCGCGGCTACTACGAGCAGGGCTGCTGCATGACGGCGGGACACTCGGCCTCCTTGATGGACCTCGGGGACGTTCGGCTCGCGACGGTAGGGGCACCGGGTCATGGCTCTGCGCAGCCCAGGTCAACGTCAGGTCAAAAGTGCCCGGGACGCGGGCGGCTGCCCGGGGCTCGGCGGTACCTTGGGTGCCATGAGCGGCCCCGGCGTCCTGCTGGTGGAGGACGACGACGCGATCGCGGCGGGCTTGGCCCGCGTCCTCGACGGCCAGGGCCATCCGGTCCGGCGGCTGTCGGCGGGGCGCGAGGCGGTTGCGTTCGCAGGCCAGGACGTCGGCCTCGTGATCCTGGATCTCGGACTGCCGGACATCGACGGCCTGGAGGTCTGCCGCCGGCTGCGCGCGGCGCGCCCCGAGCTGGCGATCCTGATCCTCACGGCACGCGACCAGGAGCTCGACGTGGTCGCCGGGCTCGACGCAGGCGCCGACGACTACCTCGTCAAGCCGTTTCGCCTGAGTGAGCTGCTCGCCCGCGTCCGCGCCCATCTGCGCCGTGCGGCGGACGATCCGTCGCCGGTCGCGGCCGGGGAGGTGCGCGTCGATCCCGCTTCCCGCCGTGCGTGGCGTGCCGACGAGGAGCTCAGCCTGCGCCCGAAGGAGTTCGACCTGCTCGTGCTGCTCGTTGCGTCCGCCGGTCGCGTCGTGACACGCGAGCGGATCATGTCGGAGGTGTGGGATACGGCCTGGATGGGCTCGACGAAGACGCTCGACACCCACGTGGCGACGCTGCGCCAGCAGGTCGGCCCGGACGCCATCACCACGCTGCGCGGCGTCGGCTACCGCTTCGAGCTGACGTGAGGCGCCGGCTCGTGCTGGCGATCGTGCTCGTGGCGACAGCGAGCGTCGCGCTGTTCGCCCTGCCGTTCGGCCTGCTCGTCCGCCGCACCTACCGCGACGAGGAGTTGCTGCGCCTGCAGCGCGACACCGTCGCGGCGACGCGGCTCGTGGACGTTCGCTCCGTCGGGCACGACCAGATCGAGCTGCCTGCGGGACCCGACATCCTCGCCGTCTACGGCGCTTCGGGGCGGCGGGTCGCGGGCAGCGGCCAGGCGCGCGCCGACGCGCTGGTGCGCAGCGCGATCCGCACCGGCCGGGCGAGCGCGATGCAACGCGGGGACCGGCTACTCGCGGTGGCGCCGTTGCTCAGCGGCGAACGCGTCGCGGGAGCGCTTCTTGCGTCGCGCTCGTCGGCCGCCGTCACCGACCGCACGCACGACACCTGGTTGCAGCTGATCGCCCTCGCAGCCGCAGTGACGGCGCTCGCAGCCCTGGCGGCGCTCTGGCTGGGCACGCGGCTGACCGTGCCGTTGCAGCGGATCGCGGGCGCCGCGCGGCGATTGGGCGACGGCGACTTCTCGATCCGCGCGCCGCGTGCCGGGGTGCGCGAGCTCGACGCCGTCGGCGAGGCGCTGGACGCCACAGCCCGCCGGCTCGACGACCTCGTCTCCCGCGAGCGCCAGTTCAGCGCCGATGCCTCCCACCAGCTGCGCACGCCGCTGGCGGCGCTGCGGATCGAGCTCGAAGCGCTCGAGCTCCGCGGCGAGCCCGGTCCAGAGCTGACCGCTGCGCTCGGGGAGGTCGACCGGCTTCAGGCGACCGTCGACGCCCTGCTCGCGCTGGCGCGCGATGCGCCGCGCGACGACGCGAGCACCGACCTGCGCGCGGCCCTGGACGACGCCGCGGCAGCTTGGCGGGAGCCGCTGGTGAGCCGCTCGCGACCGCTGCGGGTCGTCGTCGAGGCGGCCGATCCCGTGGCGCGCGCCGCGCCGGGATCCGTCCGGCAGATCCTCGACGTGCTGCTGTCCAACGCCTGCCGGCACGGCGCCGGCGCGGTGACCGCGACCGTGCGCGAGTCCGGCTCCTTCCTCGCGGTCGACGTGCACGACGAGGGCGAGGGCGTCGCCGACGCGCAGGAGGCCTTCCGCCGCCGCAGCCCGTCGGCCGACGGCCACGGCATCGGCCTGGCGCTCGCGAGCTCGCTGGCGCATGCCGAGGGCGGAGGACTCACGCTGCGCGCGTCCGGGCGCGCACCGACGTTCACCCTGACGCTCGCGCGCGCCGGGTCCTAGTCCTTCAGCTTGGTGGTGTCACGCGGCGGCAGGATCGAATCTCCGGCGGGGCGGCCCGACTGCAGTTCGCGCTCGCGTTGGAGCTCCGCGTCGAACTCCGCGCCGAGGAGGACTGCGACGTTCGAGATCCATAGCCAGACCAGGAAGGCGATGACGCCGCCAAGCGAGCCGTAGGTCTTGTTGTAGTTGCTGAAGTTCGCGACGTAGAGCGCGAAGGCGCCCGAGGCGATGAGCCAGATGACCACCGCCAGCAGGCTGCCGGGGCTGATCCAGCGAAAGCCGGGCTGCTTGACGTTGGGTGCTGCCCAGTAGAGCAGGGCGAACATCAGGCTGACGAGGAGCACGAGCACCGGCCACTTGGCGATGTCCCAGATCTGCACGGCGGTTGAGCCGATGCCGAGCAGGTTGCCCACCTGCTCGGCGAGACCGCCGGTGATGACGACTGCGAGCGCGCTGGCGGCCAGCAGCACGACCATCAGGAGCGTGATCCCCAGCTGCTGGGGACGGAGCTTCCAGAACGGCCGGCCTTCGCCGACCTCGTAGATCGCGTTGGACGCGCGTGAGAAGGCGCCGATGTAGCCCGATGCCGACCACAGCGCGCCGACGAGGCCGACGACGAACAGGATTCCTGCCGAGCTGCTGTTGTGCTGCAGGTTGCGGATCGCGGAGATGATGATGTCCTTCGCGGTCCCCGGCGCGGCTGCGCCGATGTTGTCGATCAGCGCCTGCGTCGTTCCCGCGCCGACCAGGCCCAGGATCGAGACGAGCACGAGCAGCATCGGGAACAGCGACTGGATCCCGTAGTAGGTCAGGGCGGCGGCCCAGTCGGTGAGGTTGTCGTCCCTGAACTCGTCGATCGTGCGCTTGAGGACGCCCCGCCACGATCGCTTGGGGAGGTCGCTCGGAGAGGCCGGGGGTTGTCTGGCGAAACGCTCGTCGCGGTGTGTGCCCTGGCTGGCCATGGCACCTGGTTGCCCGATGCAACCAGGTGCCATTCACGCGACTGCTCAGGCTGCGGCGCCCGCGCGCTCGCGCGCTGCGAGGGCGGCGATGCGCGCGCGATGCGCGCCTGCCGAGCCCAGCAGGGCGCTGTCGAGCTGTGCGCGCTTGTAGAGCCAGTGCACGTCGGCCTCCCATGTGAAGCCGATGCCGCCGTGCAGCTGGATCGCCGCGCCGGTGACCGACCGCCCGGCGTCGCTGGTCCAGGCCTTCGCCATCGCGGCGGCCATCGGCAGGCGCTCCGGGTCGGCATCCGCCGCCCACGCGGCGTAATAGGTCGCGGCCCGGCCGCCCTCGGTCTCCAACAGCATCTGCGCCGCGCCGTGGTGGACCGCCTGGAACGTGCCGACCGGGACGCCGAACTGCTTGCGCTCCTTGACGTACTCGACCGTCAGGTCGAGCGCCCGCTGGCAGACGCCGACGAGCTCGGCGCTGACCGCGACGAGCGCGCGGTCGACGGCGGCGCCGACGTCGCCCTCGAGCGCCTCGCCGGGGGTGGGTGGGGTTGCTATTACCCGGCCGTGGCGCCGCGTGGGGTCGATGGACTCGACCGCCTCGACGCCGTCGGCGACGTGCGCGGTGCCCGCGACAGGGTCGACGATCACCACGACGTCCGCGCCCGGGGCGTCGGGGATCAGGCCGTCGGCGGTGCCCAGCGCGCCGCGCAGCTCGCCGCTTGCCAGCCCTGGCAGCCAGCGCGACTGCTGATCGGCGGAGCCCGCGTGCTCGATCGCCAGCGCGGCGAGCGCGGTGCCCAGGAACGGCGTGGCCGCGCAGGCGTAGCCGAGCTCCTCGAGCAGGACAGCGAGCTCGACGATGCCCAGCCCCTGGCCGCCGTGCTCCTCGGCGACGGCGATGCCGGGCCAGCCCAGCTCGCCGAGCTCGCGCGTCAGCGCGTCGTCGTAGGTGCCCGCCTCGGCGGCCTCGCGGACCTTCGCCATGGTCGATCGGTTGCCCAGCAGGTCATGCGCGGTGCGCTTGATCTCCTGCTGGTCCTCGGACAGTGTGAATCGCATGAGTGATGCTCCTAGCGGGCGCGGGGGAGGCCGAGCACCCGCTCGGCGACGATGTTCTTGAGGATCTCGGTGGTGCCGCCCTCGATCGAGTTGCCGCGCGCGCGCAGCAGCTCGTAGCTCCAGGGCGTGCCCTTCGTCAGGGCGTCGGGCCCCACGATGTCGCTGGCGACCTGCGTGAGCTGCTTGTTGGTCTCCGACCACAGCAGCTTCACGAGCGAGCCCTCGGGACCCGGCTGGCCGTACTGCTCGATCACGCTCAGGCCGCGGTAGGCCGTGAGGCGCAGGATCTCGGTACGCAGGTGCAGGTCGGCGAGCTTGTCGGCGATCCGCGGGTCGTCCAGCGCGCCCGAGGCGGCGGCCTCGTCGAACAGCTTGTCGAGCAGCTGGCGCATCCGCACCTGGAGGAAGAAGCCCAGGCCGGCGCGCTCGTTCATCAGCGTCGTGAGCGCGACCTTCCAGCCGTTGCCGACGCCGCCGACGATGTTCTCGTCTGGGATCCGCGCCTCCTCGATGAACAGCTCGTTGAACTCGGCCTCGCCGGTGATCTGCACCAGCGGGCGCACCTGCACCGCCTCCTGCTCCATGTCCATGACGAAGTACGTGAGGCCCTTGTGCTTCGGCGCGTCCTGGTCGGTGCGCGCGACGAGCATGCACCACTTCGAGTACTGCGCGCCGGAGGTCCAGACCTTCTGGCCGGTGACGACCCACTCGTCGCCGTCTTTGACGGCGCGCGTCTTCAGGCCGGCCAGGTCGGACCCGGCCTCGGGCTCGGAGAAGCCCTGGCACCAGATCTCCTCGGCGCTGAGGATCGTGGGCAGGTAGCGCTCCTTCTGGGCGTCGGTGCCCCAGACCATCAGCGTCGGGCCGGCGAGCAGCAGGCCCAGGACGTTGGAGGGCAGCGGCGCCTGCGCGCGGCCCATCTCCTCGAAGAAGATCGCGGTCTCCATCAGCGACGCGCCGCGCCCGCCGTACTCCTTTGGCCAGTGCACGCCGGCCCAGCCGCCGTCGTTGAGGCGGCGCTGCCAGTCGGTGCGCCAGTGATAGGCGGCGTCCTCGTCCGCGGGCGACTCGCCCGGGGGGTTGGCGGCGAGCCAGTCGCGCAGCTCGTCGCGGAACGCGAGCTGGTCGTCGGTGAACGTGAGGTCCACGGTCGTCAGTCCTCCTGGTGATGGATGAGCACCGCTTCGGCGCAGGT
>JAWVFZ010000422.1:0-21929 GCA_033855555.1 Solirubrobacteraceae bacterium | reverse complement strand
CGTGTCCCGCGTGCGGGACACGGACGACACGCTTCGCGTCAGCCCTCCGAAGGGTGAGCGAGGCGCGGGGTGTCACGCAGGAAGTGCGCGATGATCACCTCGCTGTCGGCGTGCAGGCCGCTCTGCCCCCGTGCCACGCGCCGGTCGCTCTGGTCGCGGATGCGCAGGATCCGCTCGAGCGCCTTGGCCAGCACGTCGGCGACCTCGTCGAAGCCGCGCTCGTCGAGCTGGAAATGCACCCAGCTCTGATGTGAGCGCTCGTGCTCGAAGCCGCCGCTGTCAGCGCCGGCGAGCAGGTCGCCGACCATCCGCTGCACGTTGCCCGCAGTGATCTGGCTGCGCTCGGCAGGGCTGAGCGCACCCCACTCTGCGTCGCTGTGACTCGCCGGCCGCGAGCCTCGGTAGAAATGCTCGAACACGCCGCGGCGCGGCTCGGTGGCGACCAGCTCGATCGCCCCCATCTCCGCCAGCACGCCAACGTGGTAGCTGACGTTCTGGATCGGCACGCCGACCTCGGCCGCCAGCTCCTTGGGGCTGGCCACGCGCTCGTTGAGGATCATCAGCAGACGATGCCGCAGCGGATGTGACAGCAGTCGGCCCAACCGCTCGTCCCTTGTTCCCCCTACAGCCTGGGCCTTCGCGGTGGTTCGCGTTCTCGGCATCCGGCGTGAGCCTAATCAGTGGCGTCTGGCTCGGCCGGCTCGCCGTCACGCGCGCGGCGCTCGAGCTCCGCGCGCAGGCGCCGGTAACCCTCGCTGCTGGAGCCGCGCAGGCGCAGCTCGGGCGGATAACGCTGAAGCCGGCGCGAGGCGAACCGGGCAACCAGCGCTCCGACCGCCGCGGCCGCGGCGACAGTCAGCATCGGCGCCTCCCCAGACCCGGCCTCATGGTGCGACGTTAGCTCGAACCCACCTTATGGTCAAGTTTTCCTGACCATTCGGTTCATGCAACGCTCTAGAGCCCCGCTCGAGCCACGACGGCCCGTGCCCTGCCAGGATGCCCAGCCGAATGACCGGGATCCCGTCCTCGCGATCGGTTCGCCTCCGGGAGCTCTGGCCAGGGGCGCTTGTTGCCGCCGCTGTCGCAGCCGTCAATGTCGGCTCGGGCCTGGGCAAGCCAAGCTTGTTCATCGACGAGGCGTTCAGCTGGAGCGCCGCATCGACGGGCATCGGAGATCTGCTCCATCACGTCCGGGCTGACGAGGTCGCCCCGCCGACGTACTACCTCGGGCTGCACGAATGGATCTACAGAGTTGGCTCGATCAGCGAGACCGCCATGCGACTGCCGTCGGTCATCGCCGCCGTTGCCCTGGCGGTCGCGGTGGTCTGGCTGGCCGGACTCGTCGCAAGCCGCCGGGCAGCGCTCGTGGCCGGCCTGCTCGCCGCCATTTCTCCCCTCAGCCTCGTCTACGGACAGCAGGTCCGCGCATACATCTTCGCCGCGCTGTTCAGCACCGTGGCGATCGCGGCGGCGGTGACGGTGCAACGCCGGGCTGGAAGGCAGCGCCGGAACTGGATCGCGGTTGGAGCACTCGCCGCGGCTGCGGCGCTTGCGTTCCATTACACGGCGCTCCTGACGCTCGTGCCGTTGTTCTGGTGGTGCTTCCGCCGCTCTGGATGGTCGCGGCGGAGCGCCGGCCTGTTCGCGGCGCCCGCCGGCCTCGTCACTCTCGCGCTCGTCCCGCTTGCCGGCCACCAGCTGAACCAGGGGCACGAGAAGGGAATTGCCGCCGCAGCATCGTTCACGGCGCCTCATCTGATCCGGGTGCTCGCGGCCCCGTTCGACTGGCGAGCCGAGACCAGCAACGGCTGGACGCTGCTCGGCCTCGTCGCTCTCGTCGCGGCCGCAGTGGTCCTGTGGCGTCGCCGCGAGACGCTGGCCGCAGAGCTGCGCTGGCTCGTCGTGCCTGCTGCCCTTGTCACTCCGGTGGTGCTCGTCGCGCTGACGGCCGCCGGGTCGAACTCGATGATCTCGAGGTACTCGGTCGTCTCGGCGCCGCTCGTGATCGTGGCGCTGGCGGCCGCGGCAGACCTCGCGGCGCCGCGGCTTCAGCTCGTGATCGTCGCCTTGGCGGCGGCCGCGGCGCTTGGCAACACGCTCCCGAGCCATTCAGCGGACGGGTATTACCCCGACATGCGGGCGGCCTTCCGGGCCATGGCCGACGGCTGGCAGGCCGGCGACCGGATCGCGCTCGCCGGTTATCCGAACATCGGGCCGAACGCCGGCTACTACGCCGGCCGCCTGCTTCCGCCCAACACCTACCCCATCGGCGAAGGCGACAGGGCGGCGCTGGGCCGGGCGGTCAAGCAGCGTTCCAGGTTGTGGCTCTTGTCCTCCAACGTTGCGAGCGGACCTGTCCTGAGCGGCACCGCTGCCTCGGTCGGCTACAGGCTGGTGCGTGTGACGACCCTTCCGGCGCGCACTCCGTTGCAGCTGGTGCTGATGGCGCCGCCGCCGCGCTGACGCGCGCCTCGGTCCGCGTCAGCGCCGGCGGACGAGCGCCCGACCCGCGAGCCGGGGCCGCAGCGTGCCATTGCCGGCGAAGCGGGCATGCGCGGTCAGGCGCCCCTTGCCGGCCGGGGTCGCGAAGGTCCGCCCGTAGACGCAGCGCCCGGCACGGGGCTGCAGCTTCGCCGCGCCGCGGGCGATGACCTTGCCGCCGCGCCGCAGGTCGAGGCGGACCTTGCCGGTGCAGCCCTGCGCCAGGCCGACGCCCTTGGGCAGGAGCAGCCGGCCGGTGAGCAGGACGCCCTTCGGGCGCCGGGCGGCGCGCAGCGACAGCTTCCGCGCGGCGACGCGGCCCACCGGCGGCGCGCCGAAGATCGCGGTGGAGACCCGTGCGGTGCGCGCACGCTGCGGATGGTCGCCGACTGGCACGCGTGCGACCTCCTGCTCGGTGTCGTAGGAGAACACGGCAAGCGTGTCGTCGCCGGCGACCGAGACGTAGCAGTAGTTGCCGTCGGCACTGCTCGTGGCCCAGTAGGTCCGCGCCCCCAGCGGGTGGATCCTGTAGCTGAAGTCGTCGCGGTGGACGATCGCCGCGTAGTTGGACATCGTCCCGGCGACGCAGAGCTTCGTCCCGGCACCGTTCATCGCGATGCCGTGGTGCGCGGAGTCGAGGATGTACTCGTCGCGGCGCAGCTTCGCGGTCTCCGGCGGGATCGGCAGCTCGGCGACCCGCGTGACGCGCTCGTTCGCAAGGTCGAACTCGACGAAGCCATGGAAGAACGAGACCTGGAAGTACAGCCACCGCTCGTCGGGAGACAGCGCCATCGGCCGCACCGCTGCGCTCATGCCCGGGTGCCCCGCCTCGGCAAGCTTGTCCGCCATGTTCCATTTCTTGAGCACCTTCAGAGACTTCGCGTCGACGACTTCGAAGACGCGCTCCCCCTTCGTCGCATCCATGGAGGGCTCGTCGAGCGGCGTGTAGTTGCGCCCGATGCTCGCGTGGTAGATCAGGCTGCCATCGCGCGAGAAGTTGTTCTCGTGCGGCGTATCGCCGGAGGGGAACTCGCCGGCGAACTCGCCCGTCGCCGTGTCGATCACATCGACGCCGTTCGCCCCGCTCGCGACGGCGCGCGATACGACCAGGCGCTTCCCGTCGGGAGAGATCGCCATGTGGTCGGAGCGCACGCCGCGCACCGGGCGGCGCCACACGATCTTGCCGCTCGCCATGTCGATCGCGACGACGTCGGCGAAGCTCGGCCGCGAGACGTACAGCGTGCGCCCATCCTTGGACGCATACATGTCGTCGACCATCTGGTCGTGGCCCTCGCCGACCTGGGTCTGGACGAACAGGTAGAACGGCGTCTGGGCCGGGTTCATCATGATCTCGGCGACGCGCTCGGCCCGGTCGGGCGCGACATCGATGCGCCGCAGCCGCTCGTAGCTGGGGACGTCGAGCACGTCGGCGGTGCCGTCCCAGTTGTTGCCCACGATCAGGACGTCGCGCAGCCCGTCGGCCGCCCGCCCGGTCGATGCCGCGAACGCCGACTCGCCGGCCACCATCGTGATCGCCGTGACTGCGACCGCCAGAGCCTTTCGCACCCGTCTCCCCTTCGATCTGCCGTTTTCCTGACCAGGCTGCACGGTAGCGGCCCGGCCTTGCCGAGGGCGTCAGTCGGGAAGCAGCGGAACACTCGGGCCCTCGTCGCGGCCGAGCAGCACGGCGCGGGTGATGGCGGCAGACCCGTAGCGGTCCCGCACGTCATCCAGCGCGGCGTCGAGGGCGGCCGCGTGTCCCGAATCGAACGGCAGCACCAGCTGGATCGCGTCTCCATCCTGGAGGTTGGCGAGCGCCACGCCGATGAGCGTGATGCCCTGCGATTCGATCATCGGCATGGCCGCCACGAGCAGCTCTCTCGCAGTGGCGAGGATCGCTCCGGTCTGCGCGGTCGCTTCGAGCAGCGTCCGCGAGCGCGTGGCGCGCGAATAGTCGTCGAAGCGCAACCGGAGCACGACCGTGCGGCACACCCTTCGGGCCGCACGCAGCCGGCGCGCGACGCGGTCGATCAGCGCCACGAGGGTGGTGTCGAGCTCGCTTGCGGATTTCCGGCCCCGGCCGAGCGCGCGTTGTGCCCCCATCGAACGCCGGCGGCGACCGCCGCGCACCCGCCGGGGATCGCGGTTGTGCGCGAGCGCGTGGAGGTGCCGGCCCAGCGCGCGCCCGAGGATCGCCACGAGCGCCGCCTCGCTGAGCTCGGCAAGCTGCCCGACGGTCCTGACCCCGTGCTCGTGCAGCTTCGTCGCCGTGACCGCACCGACGCCCCACAGCCGTTCGACTCCCAGCGGATGCAGGAACGCGGACTCGCGGCCGGGCTCCACCACCAGCAGCCCGTCGGGCTTGGCCACGCCGCTGGCCACCTTGGCGAGGAACTTGGTCCTGGCAATCCCGACGGTGATGGGCAGGCCGACGCGCTCGCGGACATCGCGTCGCAGCCGCGTGGCGATCTCGGCCGGCGAACCCGCGATCCGCTCCATCCCGCGGACGTCGAGAAACGCCTCGTCGATCGACATCGCCTCGACCAGCGGCGAGGTCTGCCTGAAGACAGCGAACACGGCCTTGCTCGCCTCGGCGTAGGCCGACATCCGCGGCGCGACCACGACCGCGCTCGGGCACAGCCGGCGAGCCTGCGCCCCGCCCATCGCCGTGCGGACGCCACACGCCCTGGCCTCGTAGGACGCGGCGAGCACGACGCCGCCTCCGACGATCACGGGCCGGCCGCGAAGGCCGGCGTCGTCTCGTTGCTCGACCGATGCGAAGAACGCGTCCAGATCGGCGTGGAGGATGGTCGCCGTCGTGGACACGAACACATGTTCGCACAAGCCTCCGACGTAGCACGCCCGGTCACATCGTTGCGCTCGGAGTCGTCACAGATGCATGCAACCCAACTCCGAACCAGTCCTCCACCTCGAGCAGCCTGCGATCGAGGTGCACCAGTTGCGCAAGACCTACGCGGGCGATGTCGAGGCCGTCAAGGGCATCGACTTCCGGGTCGCCCCCGGGGAGGTGTTCGGCCTGCTCGGCCCCAACGGCGCCGGCAAGTCGACCACGATCGGCATGCTCACCACGACGATCGTCCCGACGGGCGGGAGCGCGCGCGTAGCCGGCTTCGACGTCGTCAGCGAGCCGCTCGCCGCACGCGCGGTCAGCAGCGTCGTCTTCCAGGACGCGGTCGTCGACCGTGCCCTGACCGGCCGGCGCAACCTCGACATCCATGCTCGTCTTTGGGGCATCGACCCTGCCGCAGCCAGGGCCCGCACGAGCGAACTGGCCGACACGCTGGCACTGGGAGACCTCCTCGACCGGCCCGTGGCGAGCTACAGCGGCGGCGAGCGCCGCCGGCTCGAGATCGCCCGCGCGCTCGTATCCCAACCCGAGGTGCTGTTCCTCGACGAGCCGACGGTCGGCCTCGACCCGCGCATCCGCCACGAGCTGCTCGAGGTGATCGGTCGCCTGCGCGACCGCACCCGGATCACGATCCTGCTCACCACCCACTACCTCGACGAGGCGGAGCGGCTGTGCGACCGCATCGCGATCATCCACTCCGGCCGGATCGTCGCGCTCGACGCCCCCAGCGTTCTGCTGGCCGGCCTCGGACACGAGCTCGTCGAGCTACGCGTGAGCGGCGACGCCGAGACGGCGCTCGCCTCGCTCCGTGGACGCGGCATCGCCGGGGACGACGCCTTCACGGTCGGCTCGACGCTCACCGTGCCGCTGCACGACCGCACCGCCGGGAGCGCGATCGCCGCCATCCAGGACGCCGATCTCGCCGCGAGCTCGATCAGCACGCGCCGGCCGACACTCGACGACGTCTACCTGCAGCTGACCGGCGCGCGCCTCGCCGACGCCGCCTGACCCGCCAGAACCGAGAGGAAGAACCCATGACCGACACCGCCATCAGCCACGGGGCGATCCTGCCCCGCCGCCGGGTCGCCCGCAACCCGCTTGCGCCGCTCGCCACGCTTGCGGCGCGACGCTTCCAGCTCAGCGTCCGCACGCCTCGAGAGCTGGTCGTGCCACTGCTGACCCCGATCCTGTTCGCGCTCGTGATCGCTCCGGCGCTCAAGGAGGCGCTCCACACCGGCGCCGGCTACGAGGCGCTTGTCGCCACCGGCACGATCGGCCTGCTGATCCCGCTCAACACGATGTTCGCAGGGCTCAGCGTGATCGTCGACCGCGAGACCGGCGCCCAGCGCGAGCTGCTCGCCGCCCCCATCCCCCGCCCGCTGCTCGTGCTCGGCAACCTCGTCGTGGCGTTCGCGATCACCGCCCTGCAGGTCGCCGTGCTGATCGCCGCCGCGCTCGCCCGCGGCATCGACTTCAACGCGAGCGGCACGGGCATCGTCTGGTTCCTCGCCGCCACAACCCTCTTCACGATCGGCATGTACGGGGCGGCCGAGACCCTGGCCAGCCGTGTCCCCAAGTCCGAGGAATACATCGCCCGCCTCCCCGCGATCGCGATCGTGCCCTGGTTCCTGGCCGGCTCGCTCTTCCCGATCACCGCGCTGCCCGCCGTGCTGACGTGGGTTGCGAAGGTCCTCCCTCTCACCCACGGGCTCGCGCTCGTCCGTTACGGGCTCCTTGGCGACAGAAGCGGCCTCAACAACATCTGGAACATGCACAGCACGACGCTGATGGCGACGCTCAGCCTTGCCGTCCTCGCCGCTTTCGCCGCCGCGCTGACGGCGATCTCCATCCGTGCCTTCAACCGCTCCGCGGTGGGGTGACCGACGTCAGACCCCGGCGCGCAGCCGGAAGTTGTCCCAGCCCTCGACCGCAATGGCCCGCATGTCCTGGAGATGTCGGGCCATCGCGCGTTCGGCCCGTTCCGCGACGCCGCTCGCCACCGCGTCCAGCACGGCCTTGTGCGCCTCGATCTCCCAGCGCGCGTACCCCTCGGAACGACTGAGGTCGACGCCCCGCTCCTGGAGCCTCCCGAGGATCATCTCCATGAACTGCCGGCAGATCTCGTTCTGCGCCGCCTCCGCCAACAGCACGTGAAAGCGGGCGGCCTCCTCAACCCCGGCGCCGTCGCGCTCGACGTTGACCTTCGCCTGTTCGAGGAGCGCACGGAGCCTGTCGAGATCCTCGTCGGACGCTCGCTCGGCCGCGTAGCGGGCGATCGCAACCTCCATGGCCGCGCGCGCATCCAGCAGCTCCCGCATGGCAGCCCGTCCCACGGCGGCGTCGAGCGCCTCGTACGCGGCGGGGGCATCTCCGAGCACGACGGCGCCGTGCCCCTGGCGAACTTCGATGGCGCCGATCAGGACGAGCCCGTTCAGTGCCTCGCGGATCGTCGAGCGTCCGACCTCGAACTGCTCCTTCAGCGCAGCCTCGGACGGCAGCTTCTCCCCCGGTGACAGCGAACCGTCCCTGATGCGCTCCAGCAGCTGTTGCGCCACGATCTGCGCGAGGCTGCGGCGCACCGGGGGCTCGAATCCCAGGTTGGTCGCGCTCATGTCTCGCCCAGCGGCATCAGCCGCGTCCCGTTGGTGCCTTGAGCATGGCGGGAATCCTCTGCCCGCGCGAGAAGCTCGTCGACCACATCGGCCTGGCCGGGGTCGGCGTCGACGAGCGAGGTGGTGATGTGGGTGTGCTGCATCGCGCTCTCGACGGTGGACTCCACGCCCGCCGCGACGAGCCCGACAGCAACGCACCCCAGCGCAGTCGGATCGCCGTCGAGCGTGGCGATCGGGCGCCGGTAGGCGGCAGCCCGCAGCTTGACCCAGGGCAGCGCCGCCGTCCCCCCGGACGTCACGATCTGGCGCACCTCGCCACTGGCGGCCTCGACATGGCCAAGGCAGGAGCGCAGCTCGCCGGCCACGGCCACGAGCAGGGCGCGAGCGAGGTCGGTGCGCCCGTGGCCGGGCTGGATCTGCGAGAGCCATGCCCCCGCGGGCGCCGCGGCGGCGCTTTCACGCTTGCCACCGCGCGGAGGCCAGAGTGTGGCCAGCGCGACCGGGTCCCCGGCGCGCGGAGCCCGATCGAGGGCCGAGAGCGGATCGATGCCAAGGCCGGACCGGATCCAGTCCAGGACGGTCCCGCAGTTGGACGTCGATGCACCAACCGCCATTCGCCCCAGCGAGGTCGTCGGAGAGACCTCGACCGCGGGTCCGGTGAACGCGGGAATGGTGTCCACGCTGCGCAGTATGGCTCCGGTCGTACCCACGTGTTCAACCGCACGATCCCCTGCATGCCCGGTCGCGCCCAGAAGCTCCACATCGTCGCCGGCGCCGATGGCAACGGGCGTGCCCGGACGGAGGCCAAGCTCCTCGGCGACGGCGGGCAGCAGGCGACCGCGCTCGTGGGTGGACGGGCGAACGCTGGGCAGTGCGCCCATCGGCAGTCCGCCGAGGGCGGCGAAATCGAGTGCCCAGCGCTGCGCCCGCGGGTCATAGAGGCCCGTGCCGGCCGCGTCGATGGGATCGGTCGCGACGGTTCCGGTGAGCCGCAGCCCCAGGTAGTCCTTCGGGGCGAGCAGCGCTGCGGTGCGGTCAAGCAGTTCGGGACGCGTATCGGCAAGCCACAGGAGCTTGGCCAGCGGAAGCGAGGCGTCGAGCAATTGGCCCGTGCACGCGGTGAACCCGATCGGATCGAACTCGCGTAGGAGCTCTGCGCCTCGTCGATCGTGCAGGGTCAGGCAAGGCAGCAGCGGCTGAGCGTCCGCGCCGGTGAGCACGAGGGCGTGCATATGGCCGGTCGGCACGATCATCTCGACCGCGGACCGGCTTGGCATGCGGGCGATCACCGCGGTCAGGGCACGCCACCAGTCCGCCGGGTCCTGCTCGGCGCGGCCATCGCCGCGTCGCGTCGCATACGGCTCGCGGTCGCTGTGGACGATCGTCCCCTCGTGTGACGCCAGCGCGACCTTGAGGAACGACAGGCCGCAGTCGATGACGAGGATCACGCCGCGGCCCACGTGTAGTGGACGTCTTGCAGGCGCGCGGCCAGGCGGGTCACGTCGTCGCTCACCGCGATGCCTTCGAGCGCCGCCGCCACGATCGCAGCAGCCTCGCGGGCGGCCGTCTCGTCGCCTCCCCGGCGCGTGAGCTCCTGAACGCCGACGCGGAATCCTTCGCCTCCGTGTGCGCCCGGAAGGCGACTGGGATTGGTGATGATCCCCTGGTCCTCGAGTGCGCCGGCGACATCGGCGCCCCGCTTGCCCGGCGTGGCGACCAGCACCGCATGCGAGTCGGTTCCGCCGCCGACGACCTTGATTCCGCGGTCTGCCAGCGTCGATGCGAACGCACGGGCGTTGGCGATCACGGCGTCGGCGTAGGCGGCGCCGAACGCGGCGTGCTCGGCAAGGGCGACCGTGAGCGCCGGGATCCGGAACGGGTGGTGATTGGTGACGAGAGGCGGATACAGCCCCGCGGACGCCAGATCGACGACATCCTGGCGACCGAAGATCACTCCGCCCTGCGGACCGAAGAGCGTCTTGTGCGTCGAGCCGAACACGATGTCGGCGCCCTCGCGAAGGGGATCCTGAAAGCGACCTGCGGCGATCAGGCCCATGACGTGGGAGGCGTCGTAGACCAACGTGGCCCCGACGCGCGCGCAGACGGCGGCGAGCTCGGCGACCGGATGGGGATGCAGGAACGTCGACGATCCCAGCACGACCACTCGCGGACGCGCCGCCTCGATCGCTGCCGCCGCCACGTCGGCATCGACGTTGAACGCGATCGGATCGAATGGCAGGAACTTGACCCTGAGGTCGACCAGCGGGGCTTCGGCGAGCTTGGCCGCGAGGCGGTGCCCACCGCCCTCCTGTCCCACCTCCATCACGAGATCGCCGGGCCGGCAGAGTCCCATCAGCACGGCGTTGCCGGCGACGTGGCCGGAGATCGCACGCAACTCGCACGCCGGCGCACCGAAGGTCTCGCGTACGAGCTGCGAGCAGAGCTCCTCGCTCTTGACGACGTAGCGACCACCGCGGTACTTGCGTGCGCCCAGATCCGTTCCCGTGAAGTCGGCGTAACGGCCCTCCAGATCGCCGGTGGCGGCGCGCGCCACGGCGTCGGAGATCACGTTCTCGGAGGCGATGAGGTTCAGGCAGCGAGCGCGATAGGCGCCATGCTCGTCGCTCAGGC
The DNA here is from genome assembly GCA_033855555.1 of Solirubrobacteraceae bacterium. GTDB lineage: Bacteria > Actinomycetota > Thermoleophilia > Solirubrobacterales > Solirubrobacteraceae > AC-49. The sequence goes on along the minus strand of JAWVFZ010000422.1, from coordinate 11,336 downwards.
GCTGCGCCCGCTGCGCCGTGCCGTCGGGTGGCAGGTGGGACAGCGGCGCACTGGGGATGTGATCGTGATGGGTCATGGGAAGTTCCGCCGCCATCATAATCAGCTTGTCTGATGAGTGCCAAGCGTGTGTTGGGGCTTGACGCGCCTACTGCAGCCAATATACGATCGCGACTTGTCTGCTCACCGGCTGAGAGAAAGCGTCCCCACATGAAGATGTCTGATGTCTTGCTGCGGCTGACCCGAGGACGGGCTCTCGCTTGTGTGCTCGCTGGAGGCCTGTTGGCAGCGGGGTGCGGTAACGCGAGCAAGTCCGCCGGAACAGTGGCCGACACCGCGAGCCCAGCGGCAGGCGCGCCGGGTGGCACTCTCAAGGTGGCCGTCAACGTCAGCCTGTCCGACCTCGATCCGCTGACCAACGCCGGCGATCCGTATCGCAACTCCGTGCGGCTGGCCATGTTCGACACGCTCACGCGTTACGACGGCAACAAGCTGGTGCCGTCGCTTGCGACCTGGAAGGCCGCCAATGGCGGCAAGACCTATGACTTCACGCTGCGGCCCGGCGTGAAGTTCCAGGACGGCAAGGCGCTGACCGCGCAGGACGTGAAGTACACGTTCGGGCGCGTCGCCGACAAGAAGGTGGGCGTGTACTTCGCCGACCTGCTCGGCGATGTCAAGTCGGTGACGGTCACCGGGCCCGAGACGTTCACGGTGGCGCTCTCGGCGCCAAGCGCCGGGTTCCTGGACGCGCTCATCAACATGTCCATCGTCGAGGCGGGCTCGGGAAATCGAAATCGGACGCACCCGGTGGGCACTGGTCCGTTCTCCTTCGTCCAGCTCGTCCCCAACGAGAAGCTGGTCCTCAAGAAGAACCCGAACTTCTGGCGCAGCGGCCTCCCCCGCCTTGACGGGCTCGAGTTCGACCCTGTCAAGGAGTCTCAGGTCGGTCTGCAGGACCTCCGGGCCGCGAGCGTGGACGTCGTCACCGACCTGCCGGCGACCCTCTGGAAGACCGCGCAGTCCGACACCTCGCTCACGGCCGTGCAGCGGCCGTCGACGACGATGACCTACGCAGACTTCTTCTCGAAGAACATGCCCAGCAAGGATCCCCGCCTGCGTCAGGCGATGATGATGTGCTTCGACTCCGGCGCCGCGCTCAAGATCGCGTTCGGCGGCATCGGGACGACTTCTCAGAACATCGTCCCGCCAGCCAGCCCGTTCTACAGCGACGTCGTGCAGCCGTACAAGTTCGATCCGACCGCGGCCAAGGCGCTGCTCGCGGCCGCCGGGTTCCCGAACGGCTTCAAGATCACGATCGACGGCCTGCAGGGCTTCGACTCGGTGAACAAGGCGCTCACGATCTGGCAGGACGGCCTGAAGAAGTGCGGGATCGACGCCAAGGTCCGCATCCAGGAGTTCAACGCCTGGCTGGACGCCTTCTTCAAGCACAAGCTGCAGGTCAGCATGGACGTCGACAGCCAGGGGCTGGACCCGAACCGCTTCTACAACATCTCGTTCGTCGGCCCGCACGCGGGCGGCGGTGACGCGGTGAGCCCGCGCCTGCTGGCGCTGGGCAAGGCCGCCAACCGTGCGCTCGATCCCGCCAAGCGTAAGGCGCTGTACGCCCAATACGCGACCATTGCCCATGTGGACCTTCACGCCGCGCCGCTGATTCGGACCCCGACGTTGTACGCAACCACGACCAATGTCGGCGGCGTCAACGCCGACCCGCTCGGGTTCTACGACTTTTCCGGGGCGACGGTCCGGAAGTGAGGCTCACCCCCCGCAATCGGGGGTCGGCCTGGTGGCCACGGTGGCTTGGTCTCCGCCTCGCGCAGGCGATCCCCGTTCTCCTGCTTGCGTCGGTGTTGGTGTTCGGGGTCACCCGGCTTTCCCCGGGTGACCCCGCCACCGTCCAGCTCGGCATGCGCCTGCAGCGGCCGGGCGCAGAGCAGGCGCTCGCGGCGCTGCGCAACGAGATGGGTCTCGACAAGCCGATCGTGGCGCAGTACGGGATCTGGCTGGGGCACGTCGCGCGCGGCAATCTCGGCACCTCGGCGCGCTATGGCAGCTCGGTCAGCTCGCTGATCGCCCAGAAGTTCCCGATCACCCTCGAGCTGATCCTGGCGGGCATCGTTCCCGCCGTCATCGCCGCGACGCTCCTGGGCACCGCCGCGGCGAAACGTCCCGGCAGCCCGCTTGATCTCGCCGTCAACGGCTTCGCCCTGTTCGGGCTGGCCGTCCCGACGTTCTGGCTTGCGCTGTTGCTCCTCATCGTGTTCGGCGTGGACCTCCGCTGGCTGCCGGCGTCCGGATACACCTCCCCCGGCACGAGCATCGGCGACAACCTCAGACACCTCGTGCTCCCGGCCGCGAGCCTGTTCATCTACGAGGTGGCGATCCTGACCCGCTTCGTGCGCGCGAAGGTCATCGAACAGCTCGGGGAGGAGTACGTGCGCACGGCCATTGCCAAGGGAATGGCACCCCGGCGCATCCTGACCAGGCACGTCATGCGCAACTCGCTCGGTCCGCTCGTCACCGTCAGCGCCCTGGAGTTCGGCACGCTCTTCGGCGCCATCGTCGTGGTCGAGGAGATCTTCCGCTGGCCCGGCCTCGGTCTGCTGACGATCGATGCGATCACCGACCGCGACTTTCCCGTGATCGAGGGAGTGGTGCTGACCGTCGCCGCGATCGTCGTGCTCGCCAACCTGGTCGCGGACGGCACGAACATGATGCTGAACCCGCGCGTGCGCGACACCGTCGGGAGAAGGACATGACCGACGTCGCGAGCAATGTCCGGGTGGCCGTGCCCGGCGCAACGACCGATGCCGGGCGGCAGGGCTCGTCGCTGCGGCTGGCCTTCGCCGATCCGGTCGCCATCGCCGGTCTCATCGCGGTGGGCGTCGTGCTCCTGATCGCCGTCGCGGGACCGCTCGTGCTTCCGGACCCCAACGCGATCGACGCGCCGGCGGCGCTGCAGGGGCCCAGCGGCGCGCATCTCCTCGGGACCGACCCGTTCGGGCGCGACCTGCTGAGCAGGGTCGCCGAGGGGTTGCGCACGTCGTTGTGGCTCAGCGCTCTCTCGGTCGGGGCGGCCGCGCTCATAGGCGTCCCGCTCGGACTGATCGCGGGGTTCGGCGGCGCGGTGACAGACGCGGTCATCGCACGCGTGCTCGACGCCGTGCTCGCCTTCCCGACCCTCCTGCTCGCGCTGTTCGTGGTCGCCGCGCTGGGCCCCGGCGTCGCCCACCTCGCGATCGCACTGGCGCTGGTCTTCATGCCCTACTTCGCGCGCCTCGCGCGATCCGAGGCCCAGGAGCTGCGCACCGCGGGCTTCGTCGAGGCGGCGACCGCCTACGGGACGCCCAGGATCAAGGTGTTGTTCAGCGTCGCGCTGCCGAACGTGCTGCCCCCGCTGCTCGTACAGCTGTCGCTCTCGGTTGGGTTCGCCATCCTGGCCGAGGCCGGGCTGAGCTTCCTCGGGCTCGGCGTTCGCCCGCCCCAGGCGGCCCTCGGCCTCATGCTCAAGGAGGCCCAGGACTACGTCTCGACGTTCCCGTGGTACAGCATCGTGCCGGGCGTGGCGATCATGCTCGCGGTCGGGTCCTGCATGCTCCTCGGTGAGGGAATCGACCGCGGATTGGACCCGAAGCGCGGCGGAGGCTTCCGTGAGCGGTGAGGCGCTGGTGCGCGTCGCGGGACTGACGGTCACTGCCCGTGGGCGGCGTCGTGGTGATGATGGCGCGACGATCGTGCGCGACGTGGAACTCGAGCTCGACCGCGGAAAGACGCTCGGCGTCGTCGGGGAAAGCGGATCGGGCAAGTCGACGGTCGCGCTGTCGATCCTCGGCCTGCTCGGGCCCGGCCTGCACGCGGAGGGCTCGGTCGCGTTCGATGGCCGCGAGCTGCTGCATCGCTCCGAGCCGGAGCTACGCCCGATCCGTGGCGCGGAGATCGGGGCCGTCTTCCAGAACCCGTTCCGCTCGCTGAACCCATCGCTGCGCGTCGGCGTCCAGATCCGCGAGACGGTCATGCTCGACGGGCACGAGCGTCGCGCCGCGGAGCAGACCGCGATCGAGCTGCTGGGGCAGGTGGGCCTGCCGGATCCCGAACGGGCCGCCGCGAGCTATCCGCACACGCTCAGCGGAGGAATGCAACAGCGGGTGGCGATCGCGCTCTCGATCGCCCGCGATCCTCGGTTGCTGATCGCCGACGAGCCGACGACCGCGCTCGACGTACGCGTCCAGGCGCAGATCCTCGAGCTGCTGGCGCGGCTCGTGCGCGAGCGGGACATGGCCCTGATCCTCATCAGCCATGACCTCGGCGTGGTCGCTTCGGTGGCGGACCGCATCGCGGTGATGTACTCCGGGCGGGTCGTCGAATCCGGTCCCGCAGCCGATGTGTTCCGCTCGGCTGCTCACCCTTATTCCCACGCCCTCCTGGAGTCCGCTCCGCGCCTTAGGGGGCCCCACGGCCTGGCCGCATCGCTGCGGGGAAGCGCCACGCCACCCAGCGTTCCGATGGACGGCTGCCGGTTCGCACCGCGCTGCACGTTCGCCGTGCCGCGGTGCTCGACAAACGAGCCTCCGCTGGAGGTCGTCGACGACCGGGGCCACCGCGCGGCTTGCTGGGAGCTGCCGTGGACCCCGACCGCACACGGGGACGCGGCTGAGTTGCGGAAGAGCCGCTCGTGAGCGGCGAGCCCCTTGTCGAGGTTCAGGGCCTCGGAAAGCTGTTCCCGCGCGCCGGCGCCCGCGCGCGCCGCGGCGAGGGCCTCTGGGCCGTGCGCGACGTGTCGTTCACCGTCCGCGCCGGCGAGACGGTCGCGCTCGTGGGAGAGAGCGGCGCAGGGAAGTCCACGGTCGGCCGCTGCCTGCTGGGGCTCACCGACCCGACCACCGGCGTCGTGGAGGTGGGCGGCTTCGACCTCGCCGCCCTGCGGCGCGGCGCGCGGCGTGCCCACCGCTCGCAGATCGGCGCCGTGTTCCAGGACTCGTCCTCGTCGCTGAACCCCCGATGGACGATCGAGCGCAGCGTGCGCCACCCACTCGACGTGCACCGGCGGGACTCGACGGCTGAGCGTGGCCGCCGGGTCCGGGAGCTGCTTGCTCGCGTCGGCCTGACGGATGCGCACGCTCGACGGGTTCCGTCGCAGCTCTCCGGCGGCGAGCGCCAGCGTGCAGCCATCGCCCGCGCACTCGTCCTCGGCCCCAGGCTGATCGTGTGCGACGAGCCGACCAGCGCGCTCGACGTCTCGGTGCAGGCGCAGATCGTGGAGCTCCTGATGTCGCTGCAGGTCGAGCAGCAGGTGGCATGCGTCTTCATTTCCCACGACCTCGCCGTGGTGCGCGCGGTCAGCGACCGCATCATGGTCATGCGCGACGGCGCGGTCGTCGAGACCGGCGCCGCCGAGGCCCTCCTGGCCGCCCCGGCCAGCGCGTACACCCAGGAGCTGCTGGCAGCCGTCCCCGACGCGCCTTACTCCGACCCACCCCAACCAAGCAGGCAAGGAGTCCCCTCGTGACCACTGCTGTACCGAAGCACCTGCTCGAGGACATGACCTGGCCCGAGGCCCGCATCGCCGCCGCCGAGCGGCGCGTGGTCCTACTGCCCGTGGGTGCCATCGAGCAGCACGGGCCCCACCTGCCGGTCGATGTCGACAACCGCATCGTCACGTGGCTGTGCGACGAGGCCGCGCGGCGGCGCCCGGACCTCCTGATGAGCGTGCCGCCCATCCATTACGGCTTCAACGAGCACAACATGGGATTTCCGGGGACCGTCTCGGTCGAGGTGCGCAACTTCCTCGGCTACGTCGGCGATGTCGTGCGCAGCTTCGTGCGCCAGGGCCATACCCGGGTCGTGCTGGTCAACGGCCACGGCTCCAACTCGATGCTCTGCGCGCTGATCGCCCGCGAGGTCGTCAACGGCAGCGAGGATGCCCTCGTCGCCGCGGTGGACCATTGGTCCCTGGCCCGCGAGCTCGGCGCGAAGATTCGCGAGAGCGGGCGCGGAGGAATCGCCCACGCCTGCGAATACGAGACCTCCTGGTATCTGCATCTGCACCCGGAGGGCGTCGACCTCGACGTCGCGGTGCCCGACATGCTCGCGCCGCGATCCCAGTACGCCTGGGTCGACACGATCGCCGGCGACGGACCCGTCGCGCTGATCGACGACTGGAGCCGGATCTCGAACGGCTCAGGCGTCGAGGGCGATCCGACGACCGCCAACGCCGACAAGGGCGGCCGCTTCGCCGAAGAGGAGATTCGCGTCCTCACCGCCTTCGCCGAGGAGTTCGCGGCGATGGACGTGCCGCCCCGGCGGAACTACACCGCGCGCGGCACTGACGCAAACCCCTGGTACCTCGACGCCGACGCCCCGGAGACGACACGGCCATGACCGCAGGCGCCGGCCGGACCCTCGACCTCACCCAGCCGTTCTTCCACAACGGGGGGTTCAACCCCGATCTCCCGCTCCCGCGGATCGACATCACGCGCTCGGTCATCAGCGACGGATACAGCCTCGAGCAGCTGGAGCTGTGCACGCACGTCGGTACGCACATGGACGCGCCCTCGCATGTCCTCGAGACAGGTCATCCGATCGACGAGTTCGCCGTCGACCGGTTCCACGGGCCCGGCGTCGTGGTCGACCTGCGCGATCTCGGCGACGAGCAGGCCATCGACGCCGAGCTCCTTGCCTCGAGGGCGCGCATCGAAGGCCAGGGCTCGATCGTGCTGCTGGCCACCGGCTGGGGCGCATTTCGGGCACGCAGCGCGCGCTACGTGGATGGATCGCCGTGGCTCAACGAGGCCGGCGCCCAATGGCTCGTCGAGCATGGCGCGGCCGGCGTTGCCATCGATCACTTCAGCATCGCCGGCCGAGGGCCGGCCGAGAAGGTGCTCCCCGCCCACAATGTCCTTCTTGGCGCCGGCGTCTGGATCGTGGAGGAGGCGCTGTTCCCCGAAGCCCTGTTCGACGGGAGCCGATGGGAGGTCGTCGCGCTGCCCTGGCGGATCGCGGGGGCCTCCGGTGCCCCCACGCGGATGATCGCCATCGAGCAGCTCGCCGGATGACGGGCGTGGAGACGCGCACCGTGGCCGTCACCGGCGCCGGTCAGGGCATCGGTCGCGTGATCGCCGAGCGCTTCGCCACGGAGGGCGCAGCCGTGGCGGTCCTCGAGCTCGACGAGCGAGCCGGCCAGGCCGCGGTCGACGCGCTCCGCGCTCGGGGCGCCCGGGCCTGCCTGCAGGCCGTCGATGTCACCGATGCCGGCGCGGTGGAGCGCGCCCTCGACGCCGTCCAGGATGAGCTCGGCGCGATCGACGTCCTCGTCAACAACGCCGCGTACGAGCGGTACGAACCGTTTCTCGAGATCGAGCTGGAGAGCTGGCGGCGCCACATCGATGTCGACCTGACGGCGGTCTTCGTGTGCGCGCAGGCGGTGGCTCGCCGCCTCGTCGCCGCGGGACGCCCGGGACGGATCATCAACCTCGCATCGATCAACTCGTTCGCCGCCGAGCCCGGACTCGCGCACTACGCGGCGGCCAAGGGCGGCGTCGCGAACCTGACCCGTGCCATGGCGCTCGAGCTCGCGGCCCACCGGATACTCGTCAACGCAGTCGCGCCCGGACCGATCGCGACCGAGAAGACCGCCCCGATGTTCGCTCAGCCCGAGTTTGCGGCCTCGATGGCACGCATCCCCCTCGGCCGACCGGGGTCGGCCGCCGAGGTCGCCGGCCTGTGTGTCTTCCTGGCGTCCGATGACGCGAGTTTCATGACCGGATCCGTCATCCCCGTGGACGGCGGGTACCTCGCCGGCCTCTGAGCGTTCGTTCGGCGGGCCGCGTCAGAAACGGCTTGGGGGGCCCTTGCGATCCGATCGCCGATTGCGACGCAGCTGCCGCTCCGGTTCGGCACCCCACCAGTCCGGGGATCTCGCGGGACCCCCGTCGGTGGCCTCCGGGCCCGGGCCTTCGCCCTCGCCAGCGCCTCGATCGAGTTCCTCACACAGGCGGCGATAGCCCTCGCTGCTCGAAGTGCCCGGGCGCAGGGCCGACCGAAATCGCCGAGGCCTGCGCACAGCGATCAGCGCCACCAGCGCGACCACGATTGCCGCCACAGCGAACGTCAACGGTGCGGGCGCGGTGACTGGACCATTGGCGCGACGCTAACGCCACTCTCCGGTCCAGTCAACAATCCTGACCAGTCCGTGTCCGACCACAGCCGCTCCAGGGGCGCTTCAGCCGTGCCAGCCCCGGATCGGCGAGAGCACGAGTAGCGCAAGCGCGGCGCCTGACGCGACCGAGGCGATCAGGAGGCCGAGCCGCAGCCCGGACCCGGGCAGCTTCCGGCGGCTCGTGACGGTCCAGTCCGAGCCGAGCGAGCGCAGCATCCTCGGGATGTACGCGAGGAAGTGCACGGCGAAGACAACCCCCCAGACGATGAAGGTCACCTTGTGGATCTCCAGGACGAGATCGGACTTGCGGCCGTCGATCAAGAGCACGATGCCACTGACGAACACCGCGAGCGTCATCACGACGAGGACCGGGGCGAGCAAGCGCAGCGGCAGGAGCGGCGGCCCTTTCTGCCGATAGGCCCGTGCCCCCAGGTAGTAGCGGGCGAACCGGTATCCGGTACTGCCGAGCTTCACCAGCACCGGCGGGATCAGCAGCATCCCGATGAACATGTGCTCCGTTCGCAGCCCGCCCATGTCAATGATCGTCACCCCCTCGCCGATGAGCAGCAGCGTCAGGATCGCGGCAACCGCGCTCGTCAGCACCTCGTTTCCCTCTGTCCCACCGAATCGCTCTACGGGTGACGTCATGGCTCAATCTTCCCCCGAGGCAGGTAAAGAGAAGGCAACCCGGCAGCACCCTGGACGCGGAACGGCATACTTCTCGCCTCTATGTCGCTCGAACACGTTGACGTCCTGATCGTCGGCGCCGGCCTCTCCGGGATCGGCGCCGCCCATCATCTCCAGGCCGAATGCCCGGGCAAGACCTACGCGATCCTCGAAGCCCGCGACGGGATCGGCGGGACCTGGGATCTGTTCCGGTACCCGGGAATCCGGTCGGACTCGGACATGTTCACCCTCGGCTACTCGTTCCGGCCGTGGGAGGAGGCCAAGGCGATCGCCGACGGTCCGTCGATCCTCAGCTACGTCCGCGAGACGGCGCGCGAGGGCGGTATCGATCGCAACATCCGCTTCGGCCATCGCGTTCTGAGGGCCGAGTGGTCGACTGAGGACGCGCGCTGGACGGTCGAGGCCGAGCGCACCGACACGCAGGAAACGGTGCAGCTGACGTGCGGGTTCGTGTTCATGTGCAGCGGCTACTACCGCTACGACAAGCCCTACACGCCGGAGTTCGAGGGCACCGAGCGCTTCGCGGGGCGCATCGTGCACCCGCAGAACTGGAGCGAGGACATCGACTACGCCGCCAAGCGCGTGGTCGTGGTCGGCAGCGGCGCGACCGCCGTGACGCTCGTGCCGGCGATGGCCAAGCGCGCCGCGCACGTGACGATGCTCCAGCGCTCGCCGAGCTACGTCCTCTCGCTCCCGGGGAGCGATCCCTTCGCCAACCTCGTTCGGCGCGTCCTGCCGACCAAGCTCGCGTATTCGGTGGTGCGCTGGAAGAACGTGCTGCTGACGACGCTCTTCTTCCAGCTCAGCCGGCGCCGTCCAAGGCTCGTGAAGTCGCTGATCCGCAAGGGCGTCGAGAAGGCATTGCCGCCCGGCTACGACATCGATACGCATTTCAAGCCGCGCTACGACCCGTGGGACCAGCGCGTCTGCCTCGTGCCCGACGGCGATCTGTTCGAGGCGATCGGCAAGGGCCACGCCTCGGTCGTGACCGACCAGATCGAAACCTTCACCGAGACCGGGTTGCGGCTCGCGTCGGGCGCCGAGCTGGAGGCCGACCTGGTCGTCACCGCCACGGGGCTGAACCTGCTCGCCCTCGGCGGCATGAAGATCGCCGTCGATGGCCGCGACATCGTGCTGCCCGAGACCCTGGGATACAAGGGCATGATGCTCGCCGGCGTCCCCAACCTGGCGATCTCGATCGGCTACACGAACGCGTCGTGGACGCTCAAGTGCGACCTGACCTGCGAGTACGTGTGCCGCCTGCTCAACCACATGGACGAGCACGGATACCGCCAGTGCACCCCGCGCAACCGCGACCCCGAGCTCCCGACGCAGCCGTTCATCGACCTCACCGCCGGCTACGTGCAGCGCTCCATCGACCAGTTCCCCAAGCAGGGCCTCAAGGCCCCGTGGCGGCTCTACCAGAACTACGCGCGCGACATCCTGATGCTCAGGTTCGGCGCCCTGGCCGACGACGCGATGGAGTTCTCCAACGTCGCTTCCCCGGTCGCATCACCGGAACGCGTCGCCGCCTGAGCGGGAGCGGCGGGCGGCGCGTTCTGCAGCGGCGGCGCTTGCGTGGCTCCCACCGGCTGGGGTCAAGTCTTTCATTGCCACATTTGCCCTTGCCCCGGGGCGATGTGCGTCAGTGGTGCGCAGCGCGGTTTGCGGGTGTTGGGGCCGGCGTTGGCTGCTGGCATCGAGGGAAAGGGAGCGGCACGAGCGCGACTGCCGGGCCGCTTGAGTAACGAAGGTTCCGCCCATCGGGATGTTCGTTACCTATGCGCTCGCCAAGCGCTGGGCCACACCGCCGGCTCCCCTCTCCCTCAATGCAGCGGCAATGAAGGACTTGACCCCCGACGCCGCCAAGCAGCTGCAATCAGGCGGCGTTCAGGGGCGCTCGGCGACCCTGCCCCGATGGCAACCACCTACAAAGGCCCCACACAGCACACGGCGCCGCCCGTCCCCGGGACGTCGCAGCGGCCAGTCCTCAGGAAGATGCTCAACAAGGTTCCTGAGGTCACCCTCTACTTCTGGATCATCAAGATCCTCGCGACGACGGTGGGTGAGACCGCAGCCGACTTCCTCAACACGAACCTCAACTTCGGCCTCACGAACACCACGTACGTGATGGGCGCCATCCTGGCTGTTGCACTGGTTGCCCAGTTCCGGCTCAGGCTCTACGTGCCTGGTGTCTACTGGCTGGCGGTCGTCCTGATCAGCGTTGTGGGCACGCTCATCACAGACAACCTCACGGACAACTTCGGCGTTGCACTCGAGACGACGTCCATCGTCTTCGCCGTCGCCCTGGCCGTGACGTTCGCAGTCTGGTACGCGTACGAGAAGACGCTCTCGATCCACACGATCGTCACGACAAGGCGCGAAGCGTTCTACTGGCTCGCCGTGCTGTTCACGTTCGCCCTCGGCACGGCGGCGGGTGACCTGGTCGCGGAGCGGCTCAACGTGGGCTACGCGAACT